>NZ_JBFSRZ010000025.1:0-69576 GCF_041466065.1 Vibrio sp. 10N.239.312.C11 | reverse complement strand
TATTCATCAACGAGTGCCCACACAGATTGATAGGTTTAAATTGTTAAAGAGCTTTACTTATTGAGCGTTCCTTTTAGTAAGGAGCCTCTCTAAGTGGACGGCCATTCTAGCGAATTGGGTTCCAGTGTCAAACACTTTTTCCAGCTAATTTTTCAAAGCATCTTAAATGCTTAATGTCGTCTCGTTACTTAGTTCAAACCGCTTGGTTATCCCTGGCAACGGAGGCGCATTATAGAGAGAATCCCCCTTTGCACAAGACCAAAAACGGAAAAAAATCGCCACAGGCGATCGTTCGGACACTATTCACACAAAGCGTTCAAAATAGGTACGATTACGTCTTAATTTCGACTAATCGTACCTATCGTTCTTACCTTTATTATTGGTGAGCAATAATTCGGTCGTTATTCACTAATAGCTGCACTTTCTTATCCGGATTGATTTTCCCTGCAAGTATCGCTTTCGCTAACGGGTTCTCAACAGTTTGTTGAATTGCTCTTTTAAGAGGCCTTGCACCATATACAGGGTCAAAACCTACTTGAGAGATTAGCTTGAGCGCTTTTTCTGAAACTTCGAGTTCATAACCATTGTCTTCCATTCGCTTTTTCAAATGATCAAGCTGAATAGCGGCAATTGACTCGATGTGCTCTTGGCCTAATGGATGAAACACGACACTTTCATCAACTCGATTCAAAAACTCAGGTCGGAAATGTTTACCCACCACTTCCATAACCTCATTTTTAATCCCTTGGTAATCCAATGTATTAAAGTTCTCTTGAATACGAGTTGAACCTAAGTTCGATGTCATGATTACCACGGTATTTCTAAAATCAACCGTACGACCTTGTCCGTCAGTTAATCGCCCATCATCTAAAACTTGCAATAGAATATTGAAAACATCTGGGTGAGCTTTCTCTACCTCATCAAGCAGAATGACAGAATAAGGTTTTCGACGAACAGCTTCGGTTAAGTACCCACCTTCTTCATAACCCACATAACCAGGGGGAGCACCAACTAAACGAGCAACAGAGTGTTTTTCCATAAACTCAGACATATCGATACGAACCATGGCATCTTCACTATCGAACATAAAGTTAGCTAATGTTTTACACAGTTCCGTTTTACCTACACCTGTTGGCCCTAAGAACAAGAACGAACCAATCGGCTTATTCGGATCAGACAAACCAGCACGGCTACGACGAATCGCATTCGATACCACTTCGACCGCTTCCGCTTGACCGATAACCCGCTTATGCAGAACACCTTCCATTTTCAGAAGCTTCTCCTTTTCTGCTTCTAGCATTTTAGAAACAGGAATACCGGTTTGCTTTGAAAGGACATCGGCGATCTCAGCGTCGGTCACCTTATTACGTAATAAGGTCATTTCTTGCATTTCAGCTTGAGTCGCGAGATCTAACTGCTTCTCCAATTCTGGGATTCGACCATATTGCAATTCAGACATACGGTTAAGGTCACCAGCGCGTCGTGCAAAATCCATATCCATTCGAGCTTGTTCTAGCTCTGATTTAATATGTTGCGTACCAGACAGCGCCGCTTTTTCAGCGTTCCAAACTTCTTCAAGCTCTGCGAAATCGCGTTCTTTCTCAGAAAGTTCGCTTTGTAACGTACGAAGCCTCTTTTCACTGGCCTCATCATTTTCATTCGTCAGAGCTTGCTGTTCGATCTTCAATTGAATGATTTTGCGCTCTAACTTATCCAATGACTCGGGCTTTGAATCTATCTGCATTCGAATACTCGAAGCCGCTTCATCAATGAGATCAATCGCCTTATCTGGTAACTGACGATCTGAAACATATCGGTGAGATAGCGTTGCCGCCGCTACGATAGCAGGATCGGTAATTTCTACATGATGGTGGAGTTCATAGCGCTCTTTCAAACCACGAAGAATCGCTACCGTGTCTTCAACGGTGGGTTCATCCACGATCACTTTTTGGAATCGACGCTCCAAAGCCGGGTCTTTCTCTATATATTGTCGGTATTCATCGAGCGTTGTTGCGCCGACACAATGCAGTTCACCACGAGCTAGTGCTGGTTTCAGCATGTTACCCGCATCCATAGAGCCTTCGCCTTTACCTGCGCCGACCATAGTATGAATTTCATCGATAAAGAGAATGACATTGCCTTCTTCTTTCGATAATTCATTAAGCACTGATTTTAGACGCTCTTCGAATTCACCACGATATTTAGCACCCGCAACTAATGAGCCCATGTCTAATGAAAGCACTCGTCGGCCTCTTAAGCCTTCAGGCACTTCATTATTGATAATACGCTGAGCCAAACCTTCGACAATCGCAGTTTTACCTACACCGGGTTGACCGATAATGACAGGGTTGTTCTTAGTACGACGTTGAAGGACTTGGATCGTGCGACGAATTTCATCATCACGACCAATCACAGGATCTAGCTTGCCTTGCTCAGCTCGCTCGGTCAGATCAATGGTGAACTTCTCTAAAGCTTGGCGTCTATCTTCCGCATTCGGGTCATCAACCTTTTGACCACCACGAACTTGCTCGATAGCTTGAGATAGTTTTTGCTCGGTCAGGCCTAACTCTTTAAGTAAGTTACCTAGAGGTCCTTTGTCTTCTATTGCAGCGAGTAGGAATACTTCTGAAGATATGTAACTGTCTTGACGCTTTTGCGCGACCTTGTCACATAGGTTGAATAGCGTTCCCATTGCGTTAGAAAGCTGAACATCACCACCGATACCACTTACTTTTGGGACTCGGTCTAATACTTCACTTAATTTAGAACGCAATTGAACAACATCAATATTCAACATGGTGAGCAATGGACGAATCGCACTGCCATCTTGATTAAGCAAAGACACCATTAGGTGTACAGGTTCTATATATTGGTGATCACGACCTAATGCGAGCGACTGAGCATCAGATATCGCAATTTGGAATTTACTAGTGAATCGATCGAGACGCATGCCAACCTTCCTACTCTTAGATATGTTTATCTTATGGTTAGAAGATGGATACGGTAACGCAGATTTTCAAGGGATAAGGATGAAGAATAGAGCTGATATGAAAATATAAATGAACTGGATGAGTGGTTATGCTAGTCAGAGATTACTCTAACCAAATAAATGTTGCCTGACGCCCAGTAATACCATCACGACGATAAGAATAGAAAGCATCTGAATCTGCGTATGTACATAGATTCGAATCTGTCACCGAAGTCACGCCAACTTTCATTAATCGTTGAGTCGCAAGTTGAGACATGTTTGCTAACCACTTGCCAGGTTCAGATTTAGCTTTAAATGCTAATTTCGCTTGAGGGTCAAAACGAACAAAAGCGTCCAACACATCGTTGCCCACCTCAAACGCATCTTTACCAATAGCAGGACCAAGCCAAGCAATGATCTGATTCTCTGGATCTAGGTTTGAAAACTTTGCGACGGCATTTTCAAGAATGCCACCAGCAAGACCGCGCCAACCCGCATGAACGGCAGCAACTTGAGTGCCTTTGGTATCGGTAAGGATGACCGGTAAGCAATCGGCTGTCATCGCAGAACACACAACACCCGTCGCAGTGGTAAATACACCATCCGCATCAAGCACATTCGCCACAGGTTCTAACACTGTAACGACATCCGTTGAGTGAGTTTGATTTAGCCATACCGGAGCCGTGGGCATCTTAGATTGTTGCTTTAGCCATGTTCGATTACTTTCAACAAGTAAAGCATCATCCCCAACGTGCATACCAAGGTTTAACCCTTGATAAGCACCTGTAGAACAACCATCAAAACGAGTCGAAGCAAATGCTTTCACGTTTTTTGGTGCATTCCAGTCAGGGATGATCATTGACACGATTAAATGTCGTCTTCTATGTTTTCACGAGCATCAACACGCAACGCTTCAGCCATCACAACCATGTCATTTGGCACAGGTGCATTGAACTCAACTTCTTCACCAGTAATCGGGTGAACAAACTTCAGCATAACCGCGTGTAGCGCTTGGCGATCAAAAGAACGAATCATTGTCGTTAGCTCTTCAGATGCACCTTTTGGAATACGTGCACGACCACCGTACGCGATATCACCTAACAGCGGATGCTGAAGGTATGACATGTGAACACGGATTTGGTGAGTACGACCTGTTTCTAGACGCAGACGAATACGAGTATGTTCACGGAAGTGCTCAGCAACACGGTAGTGAGTTACCGCAGGCTTACCCAGTTCATTAACGTCCATTAACGTACGCTTAGTTGCATGACGGCTAATGCCTTTCTCAACCACACCACCCGCGGTCATTTTACCAATAGCAATTGCTTCATATTCACGAGTAATACGACGTTTAGCAAGAGCTCGTACAAGGCGAGTTTGAGCTGGAACCGTTTTAGCCACAACCATAAGACCAGTTGTGTCTTTATCAAGACGGTGCACAATACCCGCACGAGGTACTTCAGCAATCTGAGGGTAATGGAAAAGCAATGCGTTTAGTATGGTTCCATCCGGCGTACCTGCACCTGGGTGTACAACCAGATCGCGAGGTTTATTGATAACCAATAAATCATCATCTTCATAGACAATGTCTAACGGAATATCTTGTGCTTCCCAGCGCTCTTCATCCGCAAGCTCTGCTTGTAAGATGATCGCTTCACCGCCCAAAACTATGGTGCGCGGTTTAGTGATAACTTCGCCATCCACTTGGATTTTGCCGTCAAGAAGCCACTCTTTAATACGAGAGCGAGAAAAATCGGTAAATAGTTCAGCGACAGCTTGGTCTAAACGTTGACCTAACTGGCTGCTTTTTACTGTGTCTGTTAATGTTATCTGCTGAGCCATATCGAACTTTTTTAAAAACCGTGAGACTAATACCCATTAGTATGGATAAAATAGAATAATTGCATCATTGTATCTGTTACTGGTTAGAAAGTAACGGAAGCTTACGAAATATTTAATTCAAGGAATCGACGCCTGACATGAAACACCTTACTTTAACGGGTCTATTAGCCGTATCACTCTTAGTTGGTTGTTCAAGTAGTGAAGAAATAGTACCGGATGTACCGCCATCGGTTCTTTACTCTGACGCCCAAGAATCACTGCAGAGTGGTAGCTGGCTTTCTGCAATCGAAAAGCTAGAAGCCTTAGACTCACGTTACCCATTCGGCGCCTATTCTGAACAAGTACAACTGGATCTGATTTACGCTTACTACAAAAATGATGACTTGGCGCTTGGCCTTGCGACTATTTCGCGATTCCTACGCTTAAACCCTACTCATGAAAAACAGGATTGGGTTCTTTACATGCGCGGTTTAACGCATATGGCACAAGACCGAAACTTCATGCATGATATTTTTAATATCGATCGTAGCGACCGAGACCCAGAACCTGTGAAACTTGCATTTGCTGATTTCAAACGACTGTTAGAACGTTTCCCAGCAAGCCCATACGCTGAAGATGCACAAAAACGCATGTTCGCACTGAAAAACCGCCTCGCGGAGTATGACTTAGCAACCGCTGATTTCTACCTGCGTCGTGAAGCTTGGATTGCAGCTATAAACAGAACACAAGAGTTGCAGAAGACTTACCCTGACACCATTGCTGCACGTAAGTCTTTAGACATTCAATTAGAAGCTTATGAACAACTAGGCTTAGAAGACGCAGTGTTACGAACAGAAAAGTTAATCGAGCTCAATCCACTGCCTTAGTCAGCGAATCACACTCGTCGTTAACTAAAACAATCACTTCAAAATCGCGCTAATTTGTTAGCGCGATTTTTTTTGAACTTCGTCTGGTAAACTTGATGAATGGCAACATAAGCAGTATCTTCAATAGATAACTTTTAACAAAACATCAACATGGAGTGTGGATGTGAGCAGGATGTTATTATTTATCTGGATCGGGTTATTTAGCCAACTTTCCAACGCATTAGAACTGTCCCCATTGAGCAATCAACCTTACATGGGAGACTTAGATGTACTCAAAACAAAAGGAACAGTGAGAGTATTGGTATCGGCTGATCTGGGCTTTTACTACATAGAAGATGGCAAGCCAAAAGGTATTGTGGCAGAAATGCTCTACCACTTTGAGAAAAGTCTTCGTAAGAAGCACCCCTACCTCAACGTTCAAATCATCCCCGTGCAACGAGATGATCTACTCCCCTCGTTAGAATCTGGTTACGGTGATGTCGCTGTCGCCAACCTAACGATCACCGACAAGCGATTAAGTGTCATCGATTTTTCCGATCCAATGATCAAAGATGGGAAAGAACTGATTATCACCGGAAAAAATTCTGCCCCTATCACCGAAATCAAGCAATTAAGTGGTCAAGAGGTCTGGATCCGAGCTAGCTCGAGTTACTTCGAGAGTGTTCAAAGAGTCAACAAAGAGCTTAACGCACTAGGTTTACCACCACTGCATGTCCACTTTATCGAAGAATCATTACAAGACTACGAGCTGATAGAACTGGTTAATCAGGGTTATATACAAGGTACAGTTCTAGATAGCCACAAAGCTAAGCTCTGGCTCGATGTTATGGAAAACATTCAGGTACACACTGAGTTGCCGCTGCGTGAAAATGGTCAAATTGCTTGGGCACTGAGAAAAGACAGCCCTCAGCTAAAGAAAGAGATCAACAAATACGTAAAGACCGCACGAACAGGAACTCTACTTGGGAACGTTATCTATAATAAATACATCGACAACACTCGTTGGTTAGGACGAGCACTCAACCCAAATAAAGTAGACCGAGTGGCAAAACTGGCAGATGTCTTTGAAAAATATTCGAATGAATACGAATTCGACCCTTTGATGATGTCAGCTCAAGGTTTCCAAGAGTCTGGACTTGATCAAAGCAGGGTTTCTCACCGAGGCGCCATCGGTGTAATGCAGGTGTTGCCAAGTACCGCCAAAGACAAAAACGTCAATATAAAAAACATACATAAGGTGGATAACAACATCCATGCTGGTGTGAAATATATGCGCTTTATCAAAGACCGATATTTTGACGATCCAGCGATATCGCCTGACAATCAAATCTACTTCACTTTAGCTTCTTACAATGCAGGCCCCGCTAAGATAAGAAAGATGCGGAACATTGCTAAAAAGAAGGGTTATAACCCAAATATCTGGTTTAAAAACGTCGAAATCATCACTCGTAAGTACGTGAGTAAAGAACCCGTAACCTATGTCGCCAACATCAATCGTTACTTCGTCATTTACAAACAATTGCAAGCAATCAATGCCATCCGAGAGGACAGTACAGCGAGATTACTAAACACTAACGATTAACTTCCCCCTCAACATCAGAGCTTGAGGAATAAAGGTGTTAGATAAGGTTAAAACCATAAAAGCCGCACAAGAAAACTTATGCGGCTTTTGTTTATCTAATTCTGAAGAAGCTTACGTAGCGATCTACATCATGATACCTATATCACAAAATACTATTGAGTAAATTTCAATCAAGCACTTTCTATAGGCTGTAGTCCGCCCCTAAAAACTGGTTTAATTTTTAGCGAAGCCTTGTCTCCAACTTATCGTTTTTCATAGGGATAACAAGTATTTTTCGACAAAAAGATATCAAGACTTGCGTGAGATCACATTTGATTTTAATGCTTATCCCACCCAACCAAAACAAGATCTAGATCACATTCTTTATTCCTAAAAGTCGTAATCTGAAGTTAACCCATGAGGGATACAACAGAGGAAAACTTCTATGAAAATGAACATCACTGGTAAAAATATCGACATTACCTCTGCAATCCGTGATCACATAGAAAGCAAATTTAAGAAGCTGGATAAATGGCAAGTAGACATCATTGGCTGCCAAGCGAGCTTTAGCGAAGAACCAAATAAAAAGAAAAAATTTGAAGCCGTTCTAACGGTACCAAAAGGCCAACTTGTTGCTTCATCAATTCATGACGACCTCTACGTAGCTATCAACGAAGTAGAACAAAAACTAGAGCGTCAACTCAACAAGCTGCGCCATAAACCAGAAGCGCGCCGCGCTGAAAAGCCTGAAATCGAAGAGCTAGAAGCTGAAGTAGAATAAGGAAATATGACAGATTAAAAAATAGCGCCTCAGGGCGCTATTTTTTTGCTTGACGCTCGTAGCTCGCTTGCTTATTGTGTTTAAACATTCATAAAACAATCACTTTTTATGCACTCTCACTCTTTGTTTATTTTTGACTTCTTTTTTCTTCCGTAAATCGGAGGCTAAGTCGTTTTAGAAAAACAAGTCAAAAACGAACAAGAAGCCTCCCACACTAGGGGGGCTTTTTTATAAGGACACATTTATGACTGACCGAACAATTTCACTAGATGATATCCGCCTTCGTCTCAATGATTTAGACGACGAACTCCTAAAATTACTTTCAGAACGTCGTAAGCTGAGTATCGAAGTCGCTAAAAGCAAGGTGGAAACATCAAAACCCGTTCGTGATGCAGTACGAGAGCAACAACTACTAGTCAAATTGATCAACAACGGTAAAGACAAGTACGAATTGGATGCTCAGTACATTACTAAGCTGTTTCACACCATCATCGAAGATTCCGTTTTACTGCAGCAGTCATACTTACAAAACCTAGCGAATCCGCAAAGTCGTAAACCACTAGCTCGCGTTGCATTCTTAGGTTCTAAGGGATCGTATTCTCACCTTGCGAGCCGTGAATACTTCAGCCGCAAGAATATGGAATTGATTGAGCTGAACTGTAATCACTTCAAAGAAGTCGCATCGACTGTAGAATCGGGCCATGCCGACTACGGTGTACTGCCGATTGAAAATACCAGTTCAGGGTCAATTAACGAAGTCTACGATCTGCTACAACACACAACGCTTTACATCGTTGGTGAACTTTCTCAACCGATTGAACACTGCCTTGTCGCGAAAAATGATATTCGTTTAGAAGACATTAAAACGCTCTATTCGCATCCACAACCTCATCAACAATGCAGTGAGTTTTTAAGCCGCCTTAAAGATGTCAGCCTTGAATCTTGTGCAAGCACAGCTGATGCTATGAAAAAGGTGAAAGATCTAGACGGTGATGATGTGGCAGCGATTGGTAATGCATCGAGCGGCAAGCTTTATGGACTTCAACCAATCCAAGGTAACATTGCAAATCAAACTGAGAACCACACTCGTTTCATCGTGGTCGCTCGTAAGCCTGTTGAAGTATCGACTCAGATCCCAGCGAAGACGACACTCATCATGTCGACTTCTCAAGAAGCCGGTTCTTTGGTTGAAACACTGCTGATTCTGCAACGCTTAGGTATTAACATGACCAAGCTGGAATCTCGTCCTATCATGGGTAACCCTTGGGAAGAGATGTTCTATGTGGATTTAGAAGCACACTTAGATTCAGATAATATGCAGCAAGCGATAACGGAACTAACAGCCATAACTCGTCACCTAAAAGTGTTAGGTTGTTACCCAAGTGAGAACATTAAGGCTACTCAGGTTAAGTTGTCTTAACTTTTTATTATCTGTTCCCCCATTTTAACTGCTATAAGCTTTTCACTAATACAAGCATTTGGCCTACTGCAGGCCAAATGCTAAAAGAAAGTAACTAATGGAATAAAACTCGAACTAAGGAATACGCAAAGTCTGTATACTTAAAAATGAATTGGTTGTGTTACTGATTCTCACTCCTATCCACTTCAATCACCCCCACCGTACTTACTTAAGCACTCATTACTGATGATTTAATCAGTAAATACAAAAACTTAAAACCCAAACAAAACTCTTCAAACACAATATAATCGATGGCAAGAACTCTCGAAATAACATAAACTTGCGCGCTAAAATTTATAAACCATGTTGTGAATAACCATGAAGCTAAGTACTAAAATATTACTTGTGATTGCCCCCGTAATACTGATCAGTACAGCGGCTTCTAGCTATATCATCTATTCCACGCAAAAAAACAGCTTTATCAAACGTGAAGACAATGCACTGCAATTAAGCATGGAAAAATTAGCAGGCTATTTTCAACAGTCTCGTTCTTTCCTCAACAATTACTCCTACACCCTCACCAATAGTGACCTGGTTAAGCGTTATTTTATGGTTGATGAAAATGTCGACCACCAACGTGAACTGACTGATAACCTAAACGAAACGATTAAGTTACTGCAAGATGGTAACGACAGTTTTACAAGGGTCGCGTTGCTTGATAGCGATCGAGCTCTTAAATATTACGCTGACAATACCAATGATCCTTTCGCAAAAATGGATCCCAAGATATTAGAGTTCATTGAGCATCAATATCAAAAAACGTTAGCAACTTCGAGTACGGACTACATACAGAATTCCCAAGGTGAAGGGGTATTAGTTCATTATGATGTTATTGATAAAAAAACAGTTTCGACACCAATAAACGATCCACCCAACAATGTGTTTTTTGTGGTTGTATCTGTCTCTCTTGATAAGTTTAATTCACTACGAAAACAGATAGAGTTCGACTATCAAACTAGTTTGTTTTTTACCCCTACGTTAGTGACACAGGGGCGTGAGTTAACACAATCTATAAAGCTAGCACCTGGCCTCTACGCCACGCTCGATCCTGCACCATTCTTATTAGACAACAAACTCAAATCTATCTGGAATGAACTGAGCCTATCCTTTGCCCTATCTGCATTTGTCAGTGTTACCTTACTGCTGATCCTGCTATCTCGCTGGGTGATAAACCCGATCACCCGTTTAGATAGGCAGCTTCAAGAGGTTGAGAAAAAACAGAGAAAAAACATTGAGCGCCTAGGAACAAATGATGAGTTGGGGCGCTTATCCCAACGCTTTTATGATATGTACCAAGAGTTGGATGACACGTACCAACAGACTAAGTTGTTGGCAGAAAATGATCAGTTGACCCAAATAGCCAATAGGCATCAGTTTCAAACCTTCGTGCAGCAGTCGTTGTCAAAACCTAGTTCGAACACCGAAACCTGGGTTCTCTACTTTGATTTAGATAACTTCAAATTTGTGAACGATAAATACGGGCATCAGATCGGCGACTCGATTCTCGTCAGTTTTGCTCAGCGTATCTCCAATATTTGTAACCACTACAAAACAGAATTAAATGCCCACTGTCTGCCAGCCCGACTTTCTGGGGACGAGTTCGTTGTATACATTAATGCTCCAAATCACCAAGAAAATATCGCACATCGATTTTCGAATGATTTACTCACCCCACTACAAAAGGGGTTTGTCACCGAGTCAGGTAATTTCCCGATTACGGTCAGTATTGGTATTGCGACCCACCCTAATGATGGCGATACAATCGAGAAGCTTCTTTCGAATGCTGATACCGCGATGTATCAAGCCAAACGTGCAGGTAAAAACCAATTCGCAGATTACTCGTTAGACTTAGATAAAACCATTCAGCGTCAAGCCAGTATTGAGAGCGCCCTCAGAGAAAATAATTTTGATGAAGAGTTTAAGCTCGTTTACATGCCTTATATGGACTCAACAGGAAGTTATATTATTGGTGTAGAAGTGCTATTACGTTGGCACTCGAAACACCTTGGTTTAGTGCCACCCGATGAATTCATTCCTATCGCCGAACAAACCGGATTATTTGAAATAATTGATCGCTGGGTTATCCAGAATGCATTTGCTTCATTCCATCAACTTCAAGCTCAATTCGATCACTCTATTCAGCTATCGATTAACTTATCTTCAGCCGGGATTAAAACCACTCACCTTGCTGATTTCATCAAAGAGCATGCGAAAATCAATCAGATTCCGCCCAATTTGATCGATTTTGAAATCACAGAAACCTTTTACTCAAACTCTCAGGGGTTCCCATTACTTAACCAGTTATCATACATGGGCTATAGATTAGCAATCGACGACTTTGGTTCTGGTTACACCTCGATCACTCAACTGGTTCAATATCCAACTCAGAAGATTAAATTGGATAAAACCTTTTTGGACACCTTGATTGAGACAGATAACCAGAACATAGTGAAACCCATTATCGGGCTATGCCATGCTCAAGGGAAAAAGGTCACAGCCGAAGGAATTGAAACTCAATGCATGCATCAGTGGTTACAAGATGCGCAGTGCGATATGCTACAAGGCTATTATTTTGGTAAGCCAATGCCATTAGAAGAGCTGACGGAATGGTACCGACAGCATCAACTCAATTTTATCGATAATAAAAAGAATCAACCACATGAAATCTGTAATCATCGCATCGCTGAATCCAGCTAAAATTAGCGCCGTTAAAAGTGCATTCTTATCGGCTTTTCCTGATACTGAATTTGATTTCAAAGGCATCAGTGTCCCTAGTGGCGTCGCCGATCAACCCATGAGCAACGACGAAACCTATCAAGGTGCGGTAAATCGTGTTTACAACACGATCCAAGCTCAGCCTAATGCAGATTTTTATGTGGGATTAGAAGCTGGAATAGAAAAAAACGTTACCTTTGCTTGGATGGTCGTTGAAGCAAACGGTCAGCGCGGAGAATCTCGATCTGCAAGCTTGATGCTGCCACCTGTTGTGCTTGATAAGCTCCAGCATGCGAATGAGCTAGGGGATGTTATGGATGATGTGTTTGGCACAGATAATATCAAACAAAAAGGCGGGGCGATTGGCCTACTAACACATAACCAACTAACACGCAGCTCTGTCTATCATCAGGCTTTAATTTTAGCGCTGATCCCATTTGTGAATCCAGAGCACTTTCCTATCTAGATCTTCGCTAAACTTCGAAAGTCTCAGAGAACAATCACCAGAAATAAAAAACGCTAACATTCAGTTAGCGTTTTTATCGAATTCATAGCCACACTACTCAGTGGTTGCTTAACTCTGTTATTGTTTGAGCAAAAGGTCGGCGATCACGGCTTTCTCTTGTTCAGATTTGGCCTTTAGCTCATTCGAACCTCTGGTTATCGTCGCGACACCTACTCCCAGCATTTGGCTAACCTGTCGTTGCGACATCTCACCTTTCATCAGCTCACAAAAGATATTAATTCGAGCAACCAAAGCATCTCGCTCGTCTGGTGTCATCATCATGGTCAACAATAGTTCATGTTGATCTTTTTCGACAGCCGTCTTTACCAAGTCCATCAGTTGTTGCCAATTCTCATATTCAGGTTGTGATGCCATATCTCTACACTTACTTTTAAATTCTGACTTTAAAGAGTCGCTTAACGATTGAAAGCGTCGAACACTTTATACCGAAACACTTGATGTGATCCAATGTAAAAAGGCAGTAAGTGGAAATGGTTCGCACTCACTGCCTTTAATATTACTCAGCTTAGAGAAAAATGCAGAGAGCTTAGTATTTCATTTTTGCCTCGTGAGGTGCTAAAAACGTCCCTTTCTCACCCAGGATATCTCGATAGTAAGTCTCAAACATCAAGATATTCTGAACGTAACCACGAGTCTCTTTGAATGGGATCATCTCGATAAAAGCAAATGCATCGAGCTTTTCATCGCTGCGTGATCGCCACTGTTTCACACGACTAGGCCCAGCATTATACGCGGCAAATGCGAAGATGCGGTTATCATCATATTGAGCGAGTAGGCCATCTAAATAATGACTGCCTATCTCAATATTCTTACCTACATCATAAAGATCATCGCTGCCCTGGTACTTAATCTTATGTTTATTAGCCGTGTATTGTGCCGTCTTTGGCATAATTTGCATGATGCCACGCGCGCCAACTGGAGAGCGAGCCTCTGAATCCATCGCACTCTCTTGTCTTGCTAAAGACATCAAAGTAATTGGATCGAGATCGTGCTTCTCGGCATAGAAATTAAACCACCACTTATGAGCGACAGGGAAACGTAACGCAATGTTATCCCACATCTTCGCAGAAATACTCGCCGTTACCGTAAAGTGATTCCATCGCTGTGTCGCAGCATGAGCAGAAAGCATCGCTTTTTGCTCTTTATCTGCATGACTTAATAACCAGCGCCACTCACTCTTTGCAGCCGCTATTTTATCTCGCTCAATCAGCTCACCGATACGAACCAAAGAAGTGTCGAATGGTTTCACCATTTCTGCACTGTATTTAAGGGTCGAAGTTGGATAGCTAACTGGCTTATTTAATTGCTTAGCGGCAGCCACACTGTAGAAATTACGCTGACCCAAAATGTCTGACAGTCGCTTATTACCTTCAGCAGTATCGCCTAGCGCAATCTCAGCTCTACCCTGCCAATACTGCCAGCGAAGCGAAGCTTGATGTTTACCATCTAAGCGCGCAATCCACTCTTTCAAACCCGTCCAATCGGCATGTTGAATCGCTAAGCGAGCTCGTCTTTCCAGCAAAACTTGCTTTGATGAACTCGCGAGCATTTTGTCTCGCAACGCCATCAACTCTTCAGAGTCGGTATTGATCAAGCGGAACGCTAGGTAATCCGCGAGCTCTTGGGATTTTTCTTTCGAAAATTTTTGAGCTTTCACAACATCATCAAAAACCTCTTGAGCGCTGCTTGCGGATTTCCGTACTAGCTTCTCGAAACCAAATTCGGTTTGTGCTTGGTAGAATTCATTCGCTGGGTGCTTCTTAGCAAACGCGAGTACATTTTCAGGCTTGTTGTACAACGCCTTCATCTGCTTCGCTTGAGCAATTGACTCATCATGATCTAATTGCTTAACCAAGTAGCTCATTAACTTACCGTTTCGACTCTCGAACGCTAAAAGCATTCTGTCCAGAATCAGCTGATCCGTTCTTAAGCCCGCTTCATCCCAACTTTCGAAAAGTGAATCACAGTTATCATCAACACCACTGCCACTTAACCAAAGTTGTTTCGCACCTTTAAAGGCGAGATCTTGATTACCTTGTTCATAATTAGCGCGGTAATAGATACATTGATATTTTTCACCAACAGGCTCTTGGGTTTGAAACTCAAGGATCTTCTTCCACTGTTTTTGAGCCGCCAATAAATCTAAATAAGGCGCTCGTATACGATTGGAAAACGGCAGTGCTTTGTTCTCTTCAATAAAAGCATCCACCTCGCTTGGCGTTCGATCACCTAAGCCCAATAAAAAGGCGCGATAGTCAGTGTAAGGTGTTAACGGGTATGTTTGAATTTTATTACGAAGCGCTGAATAAGCTTTTAGATCACGGTTGTCTAAAACCTCTTGCGCTCTGTCATAAACATCACGCTGCATTTCAAGCTCGGAAGCATTGCTGGCCATAGCCATTGGAGCCTGTGAAAATGAAAACAAAATTGCCGATGCAGCGACAGCAATTTTCGTATTACCAATGCGGAAAAACATTCGCTCTTTCCTTAGTGCGTGTATGAATACGTGAAGTCTATTTACGCCCGACATCACATCAAATGTAAAGAGTTTGAGTGTAAATATTGTTAATATTTAACACATCGCCTCGAAAGCTTATTAAATATAGTTTTAATGACCAATGTGACAATAATAGGTGAGGATTAGTTCAAGAATGGCTTTTCTGTCCTAGGAGTAACATCTTTGAGGATATTGGTATAAAATAGCAAACAATTTTGAACAATAATTAGGATCGATCGGCAATGGCTGAATACGTATATACCATGTCTCGGGTGAGCAAAACTGTTCCACCTAAGCGTCAAATTCTTAAAGACATTTCTCTTAGCTTTTTTCCTGGCGCTAAAATCGGTGTTTTGGGTCTAAATGGTTCAGGTAAATCTACCCTACTACGTATCATGGCTGGTATTGATACTGATATTGATGGTGAAGCACGTGCACAACAAGGTCTAAAAGTAGGTTACCTACCTCAAGAACCTGTACTAGACGAATCAAAAACCGTTCGTGAAATCGTAGAAGAAGCGGTTTCAGATGTTGCTGACGCACTTAAGCGCATCGACGCAGTATATGCTGCTTACGCAGAACCTGATGCAGATTTCGATGCATTAGCGAAAGAGCAAGGTGAACTTGAAGCACTGATCCAAGCAAAAGACGGTCATAACCTAGAAACAGCTCTAGAGCGAGCTGCAGATGCACTTCGTCTTCCTGAGTGGGATGCGAAAATCGAATTCCTATCAGGTGGTGAACGTCGTCGTGTTGCTATCTGTCGTCTACTTCTTGAGAAGCCAGACATGCTGCTTCTTGATGAACCAACCAACCACTTGGATGCAGAATCAGTTGCTTGGCTTGAGCATTTCCTTGTTGATTACAGCGGTACTGTTGTGGCGATTACCCACGACCGTTACTTCCTAGACAACGCTGCAGGTTGGATTCTAGAACTTGACCGTGGTGAAGGTATCCCATGGGAAGGTAACTACACATCTTGGCTAGAACAGAAAGATGAGCGTTTGAAGCAAGAAAAAGCTGGCGAAAGCGCACGTCAAAAAACGATTGAGAAAGAACTTGAATGGGTTCGTCAAAACCCTAAAGGTCGTCAAGCTAAGTCTAAAGCTCGTATGGCTCGTTTTGAAGAAATGACGACTGGCCAATACCAGAAGCGTAACGAAACCAACGAATTGTTCATCCCACCAGGTGAGCGTTTAGGTGACAAGGTACTTGAAGTTAAGAACCTAACGAAGTCATTTGGTGATCGCGTTCTTATCGATGACCTATCATTCAGCATGCCTAAAGGCGCTATCGTTGGTATCGTTGGTGCCAATGGTGCGGGTAAATCAACACTATTCAAGATGCTAAGTGGCGCAGAACAGCCAGATTCAGGCACAGTTGAACTTGGCGAAACGGTTAAGCTTGCTTCTGTTGATCAGTTCCGTGACAGCATGGACGACACAAAAACAGTATTCCAAGAGATCTCTGAAGGCGCTGATATCATTAAGATTAACAACTTCGAAATCCCTGCTCGTGCATACTGCTCTCGTTTCAACTTCAAAGGCAACGACCAACAGAAGATCATCGGTCAGCTTTCAGGTGGTGAACGCAACCGTGTTCACCTAGCGAAACTGCTAAAAGCGGGCGGTAACGTACTGCTACTCGATGAACCAACCAATGACCTTGATGTTGAGACACTACGAGCTCTTGAAGAAGCACTACTTGAGTTCCCTGGCTGTGCAATGGTTATCTCGCATGACCGTTGGTTCCTTGACCGTATTGCGACCCATATCTTAGACTACCGTGATGAAGGTCAAGTTAACTTCTACGAAGGTAACTATACTGAATATACAGAGTGGCTGAAAAAGACTCTAGGTGCACAAGCGGCAGAACCTCACCGCATCAAATACAAACGTATTGCAAAGTAAATAAGCTTGTATTTTGAACAAAGGCCGCGATAATAGCGGCCTTTGATATATCTGGCTTACTATTTACCTATTGATATAGAGAGATTACCTATGCTTGAAAGACGTAAATTTTCACGAGTTATTTATCACGTTCCGACTGAGATTTCACAAGGACAAGTAAATGTATCAGGCTCAGTGCAAGACCTATCTCTTCATGGTTTACTCATTCAATGTGATAAATTACAGCAACTCAGAACTGACACTCCTGTTCAAGTCAGCTTTAAGCTCGAAAACAGTGATATCAATATTCAGTTAGAAGCAACGATAGTCTCGACCATCAATACCTCAATGCGTTTACGTATAGAGCATTTAGATATTGATAGTATCAGCTACCTTAAGCGCCTTGTGGAACTTAACGTTGGCGACGATGAACTGCTTTATAGAGAGATTGAACACCTTACCGATTTAGGTAATGAGTGACGTCTCCATTCCCCTTTTTCTATTAGAAGCATTTAGTTAATACAGAACCATGTCTAAAAAAGTTTCCATTACAATCCCCTTAACCCAAGGGGATCAGACGTTTTATTTCGGTCGAAAAGCCGTACTACTATGTACTACCGCAATTTTTTCAGTGCCTCTATTGATTGGCGGAGCTGCATACATGCACTTTGAGGGCAAGCAAGAACTCGCCCTACAAGCCGATGATGCACAACAATTGATTGAAACACTGATTGTTGAAAAAGAACAAACCGACTTTCTTTACGCTGAGCAGGTAGAAACCAATCACTCACTGTCTCAAGCATTAACCGAGAAAGAAGGCACTATTCAGTTACTTGGCAAGCGTGTATTTGATGTGGAATCAGTGCTTGGCCTGACCGATGAAGAGCCGCTTACTGATGACGTCTCTTTAGAAGACCGAATTGATGCAGCTGCAGTAGATTCAGCAGTCAGAGCCACAATGTTTCGTTTGATTCCAAATGACAGCCCTATGGCTTATCAACGCATATCATCCTCTTATGGGCGTCGCTCGAACCCTATAACAGGTAAACGCCACGTTCATACTGGTATCGACCTAACATGTAAGCGTGGTGAAGATATAGTAGCGCCAGCTGATGGCGTAATTGAAACCGTGCGCCCAAGTAAGAAAGGCTTCGGTAACTTTATAACTATGCGTCACTCATTCGGTTTCATGAGCTCTTATGCGCACCTACAGAAGTTCAAAGTACGTAGCGGTCAATTTGTGAGTAAAGGCGATGTGATTGCGAGCTGTGGTAACTCAGGTAACTCAACCGGGCCACACTTGCACTATGAGGTACGCTTTCTTGGTCGTTCATTGAACCCTCAATACTTGATGGATTGGACACCTGAGAACTTCAACTACGTGTTCGAGAAAGAGAAAAAGGTTAAGTGGGGTCCATTGGTTCAACTGATTGATAATGTGGTTCGCTTGCAGATCAACCTGACTAACGTGCCTTACATTAGCTCGACCATAGACACCGTATCGAGTGAAGATAGTAAGAAACCTATCACGACTAACTAGTTATTGGTTATTGAGGGATATTGATTTGGCCTATGATGATCTCATTGCTTTTAGCCTACAGTAGACCAAATGCTTTCATAGCGTTCAGTACAAACAAAAAGAGCGACCTGATGGTCGCTCTTTTTTATGATTTCAAATCGTAATTAGCCTCGATGAATCGAGTCATGTGCTTGTTTTAGAAGACTTTGGCTCTCTTGCAAGAACTGCTGCGAGTAGTCGCCAAACCAATCACTGACTTGATTAAAGCTATCAACGAATTTAGCTTTATCTTTCCCATCCAAGACTTCCAATGCTTCACCGAAACGACTATGGAAACGTCGAATCATCTCAATGTTCTCATCTGAAGAAAGAATGATATCACCGTACAAGTTCGGGTCTTGAGCAAACAGACGACCAACCATCGCAATCTCAAGTCGGTAGATTGGCGAGCTTAACTTCAGAAGCTGATCAATGTTCGGGTTCTCTTTACTTAGGTGTAAGCCGTAAGCAAAAGAAGTGAAGTGACGGAGAGCTTGAATCAGAGTCATGCCGTGATCGTGTTCCGCAGCATCCATCTGGCAAAGGCTCGCGCCCCAAATACCAAATTGATTCAGCAACCATTGGTAGCTTTCAGAGCCACGCCCATCACTGTAAACAATCACTTGTTTCGCAAGGCTTGGAACATCTGGACCAAACATTGGGTGCAACCCAACCACAGGGCCTTGATGCATGTTCATCATGGCTTGTAGAGGCTTTGATTTAATCGACGTCAAATCACAAAGAATACAATCGCTTGGTAGGTTACCTAGCTTCGCAATCACACCTTCTGTCAGGTGAATTGGAACCGTTACAACCACAAGGCCAGCATTATCTAAGATCTCATCGGCTTTATCCCAATCTTGACTGCCAAGGATTTTCACTTCGTAACCAGAAAGCTTGAACATACGTCCAAACAGACCACCAAGCTGACCATTACCACCAACGATAACCACTGAACGTAACTCTGGGTTAAGGCACTTAAAACCAGAATCTTTTTCACTGGCATAAGACTCACGCATCGTACGACGTAAAATATCTTCGATTAACTGCGGTGGTACTCCTATTTTCTCGGCTTCTTGACGACGAGATGCCAACATCGCGGCTTCACGTTCCGGTACATAAATAGGTAAACCATGTTCACTTTTTACTTCACCGACTTTCTCTACTAGAGCCAGTCGTTGAGCCAGTAAATCCAACATTTGTTTATCGACAGCATCGATTTGGTCGCGTAATTCGTTCAGTTCAACGGCCATTTTAATCCTTACTCATCTATAAGCCCGTGCCAATCTAAAAGCCCGCACTGATGCAGGTTCGTTAGCAACAGATCTTAAAATGCCCCATTAGATGAGGCACTTAAATTTAAACTCTGACTAACCTTTCAAGCGGTTCTCTAAGAACGGGACTAATTCCGTATGTGCATGTTTCAATAGTGCCTCAGTTGAATCCCAATTGATACACGCGTCGGTAATAGATACACCGTATTTCATCTCATTGAGAGGTATATCTGAAGATTGGTTTCCTTCGTTAATATGGCTCTCAATCATCAGGCCGATAATCGACTTATTACCTTCACGAATCTGATGGATGACATCTTCAGCCACCAGCGGTTGACGACGGAAATCTTTACGAGAGTTCGCATGACTACAGTCGACCATTAGTGCCGCCTCTAAGCCAGATTTACCCAGCTCTTGCTCACATTCGTGTACCGATACTGAATCGTAGTTCGTCTGCTTACCGCCACGTAAAATTACGTGACCATTTGGGTTACCTTGCGTCGTTAGTAGTGCGACTTGACCTTCACGGCTGATACCCATGAAACGGTGGCTAGAAGAAGCCGCCTGCATTGCATTGATTGCAGTACCTAGATTGCCATCCGTACCATTCTTAAAGCCGATTGGCATTGAAAGACCACTCGCCATTTCGCGGTGGGTTTGTGATTCAGTCGTACGAGCGCCGATTGCTGCCCAGCTGAATGTATCTGCTAGGTATTGCGGGCTGATTGGATCTAGCGCTTCTGTTGCTAGTGGGATTTCCATCTCAGCGAGTTCAACAAGTAACTCACGACCAACATGCAGACCATGCTCAATATCGAACGTACCATCTAGATGTGGGTCATTGATCAAGCCTTTCCAACCAACAGTCGTACGAGGCTTCTCAAAGTAAACACGCATTACAATATACAGTTGGTCGCTAAGCTGCTCAGATAAAGCTTTTAAGCGTTTCGCGTATTCTTTCGCAGCTTCAATATCATGGATAGAACATGGGCCACATACTACAAGCATGCGATGATCTTTCTTATGAATAATGTTTGCTATAGTTTGACGAGACTCTTGAATGAAACGACGAGCATTATCACTCAAAGGCAGTTTTGCTTTTAACTCCTCAGGAGTAATCAGTACCTGTTCGTCGATGATATTGACATTGCTTAATTCACTTTTCTGCATAACTCAACCTGTATATTTATTTTTACACCCACAATTTCCATTTGGGCTGACAATCTTTAAAAACACAATAACAGCTACAAAAACGATTGCAAGTGTAAACAACAAAAAACATTTGCTGTAAATTAAAACTTACACACCTTCTTTAATTCACTCTGATACACAAACCAGCTTAAACTGCACCTCACACATACAAAAAAGGCGATATTTCTCATATCGCCTTCTTCAAACTTATAGAGTGTTTATTTATCACCCAGCGTTTAACATTCGCTTAATTTGCTCTGAGGCCTCTTTCCATCGACTATCCGAGTGAAGCGTCGATAAATCAAAGCTGTGCTTTTTAAGCAATGAGTTGGCTAAAGGCACCTCTTGAATCGCTAAATGATCAAGAGCCTCAATTTGTGCATCTCGCTTATTACACATCAGCACCATGTCACAGCCAGCATTCAAAGCTGCTTTCGCTCTGTCTGCTGGTCCGCCCATAATGGCCGCGCCTTCCATCGTTAAGTCGTCAGAAAAAACTAAGCCTTTGAATCCAAGCTGCTGCTTCAATACTTTCTGCAACCAATACTCAGAGCCGCTCGCTGGTTGATCATCATAGTGAGAGAAAACCACGTGTGCTGGCATCATGGCATCCAATATTCCGGCTTCAATTTGCGCCTTGAAAATGGCCATGTCTGTTTCAAAGATATCATCTCTAGGATCGTAAGGCGTTTCTAAGTGCGAATCAGCAATTACACCGCCGTGTCCTGGGAAGTGCTTCCCTGTTGTCGCCATTCCAACCGATTTCATGCCTTTAATAAAAGCACTGCTGTGGCGAACGATGGTATCAATATCTTCACCAAACGCTCGGCTACCAATCGCTTTACAGTCGTGACCTTTATCTAATACAGGCGCAAAGCTCAGATCGATATCATGGGCAATCAATTCCGCCGCCATCAACCAACCGGCTTGTTCTGCTAACTGCTCACCATTATTCTTAGTCGCGAATTCTTGAGCGGCAGGGATAATTGAAAAGCCATCGCGAAAGCGCTGAACTCGGCCGCCTTCTTGGTCAACGCCAATCAAAATAGGACGTTTCGCTACCTTACGGATCTCTTTATTTAACGCCGAAAGCTGTTTGCTATCGTGGTAGTTTCGAGCGAATAAGATGAGACCACCAACGGTTGGGTGCTCTAAAATTTCTCTGTCTTCAGCTGTCAGTTCGTAGCCCGCGACATCTACCCACAACGGTCCCATATTTATCCCTTATTAAACCTAATTTCATAAACTTCCCGAGATTATTCTCTTTAAATTTGCTTTACAATGTTTTTAAACCAATCTGTGGAAGACTTTAAGAATGCAGTGCAAGAGCTTAGGAATGGATCGTAAAGAACTGTATATCGGTGTGATGTCGGGAACGAGTATGGACGGTGTTGATACCGCCTTAGTGTCGATTGAAGATTCGCGCATCACATTGCTCGCTCATGATGAGTTCCCAATGCCTGATGATCTCAAAGCGCGTCTGCTTGAAGTTTGTATTGGTCAGAAAACGGATTTGATTGCCATTGGCGAACTAGACCACCAGCTTGGTCATCTATTTGCTGATGCGGTTTTGCAACTTCTCGATAAGTCAGATACGCCTGCATCTTCTGTGACTGCGATTGGTAACCATGGCCAAACAGTATTCCACCAGCCAACCGGTACTTCGCCATTTACCATGCAGTTGGGTGACGCTAATATCATTGCCGCTAAAACAGATATTCAAACTGTTGCCGACTTCAGACGCAAAGACATGGCGCTTGGCGGACAAGGTGCGCCATTAGTCCCCGCGTTTCACCATACGATTTTTCACCCGCGAGACAGCTCGGTTGTAGTCTTGAATATTGGTGGTATCTCGAATATTTCAGTACTGCGCCCGAATCAGCCTACTCTTGGTTATGATACAGGCCCCGGCAATATGTTGATGGACGCTTGGGTAGATAAACACACGGGTGAGAAGTTTGACCGTGATGCACTGTTCGCGCTAACAGGCCAACTGAATCAAGCCTTGCTCGAACAGCTTCTAAGTGAATCTTATCTATCTCAACTGCCACCGAAAAGTACTGGTAGAGAACTGTTCAACCTACCTTGGCTAGAGCAACAATTAACAGAATTTAAAGATCTTGCGACAGAAGATATTCAGCGCACACTTTGTGAATACACCGCATTGACGATAGCGAATGAAGTGGAGACTTATCGCTTGGGTGATCAACCTGCACTGTATGTGTGTGGCGGTGGTACGAGAAATCCATTGTTGATGAAGAGACTGTCTGAACTGCTTCCAAGTTGGGATGTTGACTCAACCACCAGTAAAGGCGTTGATGCCGATTATATGGAAGCTATGGCCTTTGCGTGGCTTGCTCAACGTCATGTTCATCAACTGCCAAGCAATTTACCAGAAGTGACTGGCGCGAGCAGAGCGGCCTCTCTAGGCGTTCTCTATCGTGCTGACTAAACAACTTTAGAACCATCATTTTAGAATCACCATTTAAGGATCATTATGAGTAACGACGCTCTCATATCAGCGCTCTCGCACCTCGTTTCGGAGGGGAGAAACCCTGACACTATGGATATTGATCTGCTCACCTCTCTCGAAGTGGTTGAAAAGATTAACCAACAAGACAAGCAAGTCCCACTGGCGATTGAAGCGGAACTGCCACAGATCGCGAAAGCAGTCGATAAAGTTGCACAAGCCTTTCAAAACGGTGGTCGACTGATTTATATGGGCGCAGGCACCAGTGGTCGATTAGGTGTGCTAGACGCCTCAGAGTGCCCTCCGACTTTCGGTGTTTCAGACAAAATGGTTATCGGCTTAATCGCTGGCGGGCCAGAAGCGATTTTAAAAGCCAAAGAGGGAGCGGAAGATTCGCTGACTCTCGGTATTGAAGATCTCAAAGCAATTCAGTTTTCAGAAAATGATGTCGTGGTAGGTATTGCAGCAAGCGGTCGTACACCTTACGTGATTGGTGCGCTCAATTACGCCAATCAACTTGGCGCAGTGACGGTTGCATTGTCTTGTAACCCTGATTCTCCGATTGCTGAAATCGCTCAAATCGCAATTAGCCCAGTGGTTGGCCCAGAAGCATTGACTGGTTCAACACGACTCAAATCAGGGACAGCACAAAAGCTGGTGCTTAATATGCTCACCACTGCGAGCATGATTCGTATTGGTAAGAGCTATCAGAACCTGATGGTCGACGTAAAGGCGACCAACGAAAAACTGGTTGCCCGCGCAGCTCGTATCGTAATCCAAGCAACTGAATGTGATAAAGCCCTTGCAGTTTCGACACTTAAAAACACCGATTATGATGTGAAGCTATCTATTTTAATGATTCTGACAGGGCTAGATTTAGAACTAGCCAAGGCTCAACTTGATCAACAAAATGGCTTCTTGAGAAAAGCGGTCGAGAATAATCAGTAATCTTAATTTGGTTTGTGGCTTCTCATTTAGACAGCTACTTTAACGACATACAAAAAGACCAGTACACATGCGGTACTGGTCTTTTTAGTTCTAATTTTTTATCGCTAGCTTGGGCTTAATAGTCGTTTGAGAACTCATCCCAGCCACGTTGCCATTCCATGCGGAAACGCTGAGCATCTTCCGTACCAGAGCACACGCCTTCATACACCTGACCAGATAAACCAATCTGATATGCATGATTCGGATTACAATATTCAGTCACACCTAGATGGTAACCTTCTGTGTAACTCGCTTGATCGACTGCGCCTAGTTCAGTCATCTCTGAATACGAACGCTGAGTGTGACCTTTGATACCATCACGATAGCCAATCTCTTGCCAATTGCCCTCAGCGGCTAAATCTTGAACATTGGCGCTGCATCCTGCAAGGCTAAATGCCACGGCGAATAGTGCGATTATTTTTTTCATTTCAATCCTTTATATTGTTACTTCACCACTTCCTGACGAAGCGCTGCCTTTGTGGCGATTCTCCGCTGAACACTGACTGATGTCCACTTATGTCTGTTATCTGCCGTTGATATTTATTGATTACCGCTTAAAGCTGATAAGTCACCACTAACTAGAAGCAAGATACCTATCCACAGCAGTAACCAACCACTCCGCAAAGGTCACAAACCACTAAACCGGTTATAACACCACTTAATTAGCTATTCGACCACTCACTCTCATAGCGGAAGTTTCTTCTCATACACTCCTTTAATATACACCCTGACTTAATTAATACATTCAGGGATAACAAATTATGATGTGGTTTCTTACCTGTGTTGCAGCACTCATTGGTGGCTACTTTATTTACGGTGCCTTTATCGAGAAGATTTTCGGTATCAATGAAAAGCGTCAAACACCCGCTCACACCAAGCAAGACGGCGTGGACTTCGTTCCAATGTCGACGCCAAAGGTTTACCTAGTTCAACTGCTTAACATTGCAGGTGTAGGTCCAATCTTCGGCCCTATCATGGGTGCCCTTTACGGCCCAGCAGCAATGCTTTGGATCGTGCTAGGTTGTATCTTCGCAGGTGCCGTACACGACTACTTCTCAGGTATGTTATCTATCCGCAATGGTGGCGCTTCGGTTCCAACCATCACAGGACGTTACCTAGGCAATGGCGCAAAACACTTTATGAACATCTTTGCCATTGTTCTACTGCTTCTTGTTGGTGTGGTATTCGTTTCTGCTCCAGCAGGTATGATCACTAACCTAGTGAACGACCAAACTGATTTCGTAATGTCTACGAGCACCATGGTTGTCATCATCTTTGCTTACTACATCATCGCAACGATTGTCCCTGTCGATAAAATCATTGGTCGCTTCTACCCACTGTTCGGTGCACTGCTTATCTTTATGTCTGTTGGCCTAATCACTGCGATTGGCCTATCTGACGAGCACCAAATCATGGGTGGCTTCGAGATGAAAGACATGTTCACTAACATGAACCCGAATGATCTACCGCTTTGGCCTGCTCTATTTATCACCATCGCTTGTGGTGCAATCTCTGGCTTCCACGCAACTCAGTCTCCACTAATGGCGCGTTGCATGGAAAACGAGAAAAACGGTCGCTTCGTATTCTACGGTGCAATGATTGGCGAAGGCATCATAGCTCTAATCTGGTGTGCACTTGCTCTATCATTCTTCGGTTCAGTTGAGTCTTTGTCTGACGCGATTGCAAACGGCGGCCCAGGTAACGTGGTATACAGCGCTTCATTTGGCCTACTGGGTGTGTTTGGCGGTATCCTTGCTTTCCTTGGCGTGGTTATCCTACCTATCACTTCTGGTGACACAGCATTCCGTTCAAGCCGTCTTATCCTTGCTGAATACTTCAACATGGAACAGAAGACACTGCGTAACCGCCTACTGATGGCTCTACCACTGTTCGTTATCGGTGGTATCCTGACTCAAGTAGATTTCGGTATCATCTGGCGTTACTTCGGTTTTGCTAACCAATCAACAGCAGTAATGATGCTGTGGACGGCTTCAGCTTACCTACTTCGTCACAATAAACTGCACTGGGTAACAACGGTTCCAGCTGTGTTCATGACTTCTGTGTGTATTACATTCATCCTGAACAACAGTCAGCTAGGCTTCGGTCTGCCAATGCAGCTTTCAACCATCATCGGCGTAGTGAGTGCATTCGGTATCGCAGCTTACGTTATCAAAATTTCAAAAGGCAAAGGCGATATCGACCTTGCTGATGAAGAATCAGAAAAGGAAGCAAAGCCCGTAACAAAAACAGCTTAGCTTTCCCCGAAACATTCTCACTCTTCATAGAAAGAGGAGAATAAGAAAGCCAAAAACACTTCGCTTGTTCCACCACATCTTTGATGAACTGGAATCTAAGATCAAAGCCCATCATGTATGATGGGCTTTATTATTTTATCCATAACCACTGAATACGTTAGTTTCCACTTTACAAAAGAAAGACAACCTGCAAAAAAGCAAAGCTACCTTTCAGCCTCAATGAGCTTTACACTTAACAAGCGTCTCAATAGGTGAAAATATGGAACTCATTCTCTCTCTGCTGCAACAAACCTGTGTCTACTTAGTAATAGCTTACATGCTAAGTAAAACCCCGTTGATTCTCCCTTTGTTGAGCATCTCTTCACGCTTAAGTCATAAAGTCAGCTGTTATGTTCTGTTTTCTCTGTTCTGTATTATGGGCACCTATTTTGGACTGCAGATTAATGACGCCATAGCCAACACTCGCGCGATGGGTGCGGTAATGGGAGGTCTGTTTGGCGGTCCTGTCGTTGGTTTTGCCGTCGGCTTTACTGGCGGTATTCACCGTTACTCATTAGGCGGCTTCACAGACTTAGCTTGTGCGATTTCGACCACAGCTGAAGGCTTGATTGGCGGCCTATTGCACGTTTACTTGGTTAGAAAGAACAAAGCTAGCCAACTGTTTAATCCGTTGGTGGTGTTCTCGGTAACCCTGTTTGCAGAAATTATTCAGATGCTAATTCTGTTAGCGGTCGCGAAACCATTCGAGCAGTCCTATGCTCTGGTTTCTGATATTGCCGCGCCAATGATCATTGCTAACTCTGTGGGTGCGGCACTGTTCATGAGCATCATCCAAGATCGGAAAACCATCTTCGAAAAATATTCGGCAACTTTCTCACGCCGCGCATTAACCATTGCCGAACGTTCGGTGGGTATTTTGCATGGTGGATTCAATTCAGATAATGCGCAAAAAATCGTGCGCATCATTTACGAAGAGACCAACGTTGGTGCGGTGGCGATCACCGACCGAGAAAAAATTCTCGCGTTTGTTGGCATTGGCGATGAACACCACATACCTAACACTCCGATTTCATCGCAGAGCACGCTTACCTCGATGGAACAAAACGACATCATCTACCTTGATGGCAAAGAAAACCCGTACCAATGTTCTCTATCGCAAGATTGTAAATTGGGTTCTGCGCTTATTATTCCACTGCGCGCGGGTAATGAAGTGGTCGGAACCATCAAACTGTATGAGCCAAAGCTGAAACTATTCTCGACCATCAACATGTCGATGGGTGAAGGTATCGCTCAGCTATTGTCGAGCCAGATATTGTTTAGTAATTATCAGCAACAGCAAACGCTGCTCACCCAAGCGGAAATCAAACTGCTGCATGCACAGGTGAATCCTCACTTCCTGTTTAATGCACTCAACACCATCAGTGCAGTTACACGCCGTGACCCTGATAAAGCACGAGAACTAATTCAGCATCTCTCTCACTTCTTTAGAAGTAATCTGAAGCAGAACATCAATACAGTGAAACTCAAAGACGAACTGGCGCACGTCAATGCGTACCTAACTATTGAAAAAGCACGTTTTACTGACCGATTAGAAGTCGAATGGGATATCGCCTCACAACTATACGAGTCGCAACTGCCGAGCTTTACCCTGCAACCGCTGGTAGAAAACGCCATCAAACATGGGATATCTAATATGTTGGAAGGCGGTAAAGTGAAGATCTATAGCGAGGCTTTCGAGGGTGGATTCAAGTTAATCGTTGAAGACAATGCTGGTAATTATCAGAAGCCATCCCAAGATCACGTTGGATTAGGCATGGAGATTGTTGATAAACGACTCACTAATTTCTTTGGACAAGATTCAGCACTAAAAATAGAATCTCAACCACAGCAATTTACTCGAATGAGCTTTATCATACCTATACTGAAATAAAGGCATTTTCGGAGACGAATCACTCCGAGTTGAAACATTTAGAAGCCGACATTTAAAAGAAAAGCGTGAAACAAGCAGGGATAGAACCAAAATGAAGATTGTAGGATGTTAAAGGCATTAGTTGTCGATGATGAGCTTTTTGCTCGCGAAGAGCTGATTGAACTACTGACTGAAACCGGACAAGTAGAAATCATTGGCCAAGCGAGTAACGCGATCGAAGGACTGAAACAGATCAATCTGCTCAAGCCTGATGTGGTGTATTTGGATATCCAAATGCCGCAGGTTACCGGAATTGAACTGTTAAGCATGCTTGATCCAGACACCATGCCCTACGTGGTATTCGTCACCGCCTACGACCAATATGCGATTCAAGCATTTGAAGACAATGCCTTTGATTACCTACTCAAGCCGGTTGAACCTTGTCGATTAAACAAGAGTGTTTGTCGTCTGAATAAGGTCATCAAGCTGAACCAGAAAGCGCCAGAACAAGATATATCTGCGATTGCTCCCTGCCACTTAGAGCAGATCCCGTGTATCGGCCACAACCGCATTGTGATCATGGCGAGCCAAACGGTCGAGTGCGCTTATTCAGATATCAGTGGTGTCCACGTACGCAGCTCATCACAAACGGCAACCTCGCAGTTGACGCTAAAGATCTTGGAAGAAAAGACCGATTTGATCCGCTGTCATCGACAGTATTTGATCAATATAAAATCGATCCAAGAGATCAAACTGTTAGAGAATGGATTAGCGGAGATCATCACACTGACCGGCTTTGAAGTACCTGTCAGTCGTCGTTACTTAAAGGCTTTAAAGGAGCAACTCGGTCTCCAGTAACCCCATAAGTTTCGACTTTTTTCCAAAATACGATCAAAAAAGCCAACGCATCAACGTTGGCTTCCTGTTGTTTACAAATCAATAGTGTTTGCAAATCGATACTGTTTGCGAATCGATAAAGTTACGAATCGATCTTGTCACCAATCCATAGAGACTAGTCGACTTGCTTAATCTGCAGCTCTTTTGGTACTTCGAAGAACATGTTCTCTTCACGACCTTGAATCTCTTCAACCTCGGTAGCACCCAACTCACGAATACGATCTAAGATTTGGTTTACTAGCTCTTCAGGCGCTGAAGCACCCGCTGTCACACCAATTTTCTTTTTCCCTTCAACCCATTCAGTTTGAATGTCTTCAGGACAGTCGGTTAGATAACCTGGCGTGCCTAGCTTCTCAGCTAGCTCTTTTAAACGAGTAGAGTTCGATGAGTTCTTAGAGCCAACAACTATCACGACATCGACATCACCAGCCATCTCACGAATTGCGTCTTGACGGTTTTGTGTTGCGTAGCAAATATCATCTTTACGTGGTCCTTGGATCTCAGGGAATACGCGACGTAACTCTTCAATCACGTCTGCAGTTTCATCAACTGACAGCGTGGTTTGACTAACATAATGTAAGTTACTTGGATCGTTCACGACTAAGTTCTGTACATCTTCTGGTCTTTCAACCAAATACATACCACCAGCTTGGCTAGCGTATTGACCCATAGTGCCTTCCACTTCAGGGTGACCCGCGTGACCAATCAATACTACTTCCATATGTTTGCGGCTCGCTCGAGCAACCTCCATATGAACTTTAGTCACCAAAGGACACGTCGCATCAAATACCGTTAACTCGCGTTCTTTCGCTTCTTTGCGAACCGCTTGAGAAACACCGTGAGCCGAGAAGATCACGATGTTATCGTCTGGTACTTCACTTAACTCTTCGACAAAAATAGCACCACGTTGCTTGAGCCCTTCAACAACAAAGCGGTTATGCACCACTTCATGGCGAACATAAATCGGTGGCTGATACAGTTCAAGAGCGCGCTCTACGATGCTGATCGCACGATCGACACCGGCACAAAAGCCACGAGGGTTAGCTAACATTATTTTCATTTCATTGCTCATCATTTACCGCGGTACTAAGGTTGTTTCTATAGAGTTCGCTGTCAGCGAGGTTCGCATTCTACAGTGAAGCGCCTAGACAGTGAAGCTCTGGGTTGCATCACACCTGTAAGGCGATGTTATTCTACTGTTAAGATAGTGATTAGCCGCTAAGATAGCTACTCCACCGTTAAGACACTTAGTCCACAGCTAAGATGTTAACGTCAAACGTAACGTCTTGGCCGGCTAATGGGTGATTAAAATCAACCGTCACTGAATCACCCGCGATCTCAGTGATAATACCTGGAATTTCCATACCGTCAGGACCAGAGAAAGCCATAATAGTGCCAACTTCGACTTCAGAGTCGCCAACAAACTTAGCACGATCCATATGATGGATATGATCTGGATTTGGCATACCAAACGCGTCTTCCGCCTTCAATTCGATAGATTTTTCAGTCCCCGTTTCAAGGCCAATCAGGCACTGTTCAAAGTTCTCACTTAGGCTGCCATCACCCATCACGAACTTAGCGGGCTTACCCATATTTTCGGTGCTATCGGCAACTGAACCATCCTTCATTTTAATCGTAAAATGTAGAGTTACTGCTGAATCATTTTTAATTGCTGCCACGTTACTTTCCTTAGATTTCTTTATTATTTGAGAATGCATTTTGCTTTGCTCTCATATTACTTGCAGCATAAAAAAAAGCGCCGTCGGAATCAACCGACAGCGCTTAGGGCTATTCTATTCTGTGAGTCATAGGCTGACTTTAGGACAATCTATTACAAAGCGATTTGCTTGATACTCATTAATGTCTGAGTAGTCTATTGGCTTTCATCTTTCTTACGGAAACCATCTAAGATGATCATCGCGGCGCCGATACAGATTCCCATATCCGCTAGGTTAAATGCAGGCCAGTGGTAAGTACCCCAATAGAAGTCTAAGTAATCGACGACAAAGCCATGTACAACACGGTCGAACACGTTACCAACAGCGCCACCAATGATGATCGCATAAGCAATGTTGTTCCACTTATCTGTTGCTGGTAGCTTGCTCATCCAGTACGTCAGCATCCCCGTTACCGCAAATGCGATACCAGTAAATAACCAGCGCTGCCAACCACTTTGATCACTCAAGAAGCTAAATGCTGCACCGTAGTTATGCACGTACAAAAAGTTAAAGAATGGCAACACCTCAATGCGGTTTGCCCAGCCATAACCCATGTTGTCCATAACAAAGAGTTTGATACCGATATCAGCAAGGAAGACTAGTAGGGCCAACCATAACCAACGCACACCAGATTGTTTTAACGAAACTTCACTCATTTCTATTCCTAGTATTTACGAAGTTGGTATTCACTGTTACTCAATTTAAGTGACCTTGATTACCAAACTTGGCTAAACACATTTCCTATAATTAAAAATAACCCCAGTTGGTACTGGGGCTATGATTTTTACAAAAAGTTCAGTATTTCTCTGAGTCGTTATGCGTACTTACGCACTTCGCCTTCACCGTCGATGTTCGACACACAACGACCACAAACTTTCTCGTGACCTTCAATTGTGCCTACATCTGGAGTGTGGTGCCAGCAACGGTCACACTTCTCAGCTTCAGTTGCTGCAACTTCAACGTACAGACCTTCAACGTCTGTCGCTTGAGCTGTATCAGACTTATCGCTAAGTGGTTTAACAACCGCAGCAGAAGTAATAAGTACGAAACGTAGCTCATCTTCTAGCTTGTTGATTTTTGCCGCTAGTGCATCGTCAGCGTATAGAGTAACTTCAGCCTGCAGAGCGCCACCGATTGTTTTCTCTTTACGAGCATCTTCAAGAAGCTTGTTCACTGCGCCACGAACTGACTGGATTTCAGTCCAGAATTCGTTGCTTAGCTCTTCGTCGTCAGCAAGACCAAATAGGCCTTCGAACCACTCGCCTGTGAATACAAACGTGTCGCGTTCGCCTGGCATCTCGTTCCAGATTTCATCTGCAGTGAACGACATGATAGGAGCCATCCAACGAACTAGAGCTTCTACGATGTAGTAAAGCGCCGTTTGGCAGCTACGTTGAGCATGGCTGCCCTGCTTCGCTGTGTACTGACGGTCTTTAATTACGTCTAGGTAGAAAGAACCCATTTCGATAGAACAGAACTGCATTAGACGTTGAGTTACACCGTGAGTATTGTACTCACCGTATGCTTTAACGATCTCTTCTTGTGCAGCTTGAGCACGGCCAACAGCCCAGCGATCAAGTGCTACCATTTCTTCAGCAGGAACTAGGTCAGTTTCAGGGTTGAAACCGTTCAAGTTCGCTAGGAAGAAACGAGCCGTGTTACGAATACGACGGTAAGCATCAGCAGAACGCTTAAGAATCTCGTCAGAAACCGCAACTTCGTTAGTGTAATCCGTAGAAGCAACCCATAGACGTAGAATATCTGCGCCTAGTTTGTTCGTTACATCTTTAGGAGCAACAACGTTACCGATAGATTTAGACATCTTACGGCCGTTACCATCAACCACGAAACCGTGCGTTAGCACTTGCTTGTATGGTGCTTCGTCTTTCATCGCGATAGATGAAATCAAAGAAGACTGGAACCAGCCACGGTGTTGGTCAGAACCTTCAAGGTAAAGATCAGCACTGTGCGTTCTTTCTTCATTCGGGAAGTTGTACTCTTCACGAGAATCCACAACAGAGAAGTGCGTTACACCTGAGTCGAACCATACGTCTAACGTATCAAGTACTTTCTCGTACTTGTCAGCGTCTTCAGCACCCATCAGTTCAGCAGCATCTACATCCCACCAAGCTTGAATGCCTTTTTCTTCCACAAGCTTCGCTACTTTTTCAATAAGAGTTGGGCTATCTGGATGAAGTTCTGATGTTTCTTTATGAACGAACAGAGCAATTGGCACACCCCAAGTACGTTGACGAGAGATACACCACTCAGGGCGACCTTCGATCATACCTTCGATACGGCTTTGACCCCATTCAGGCATCCATTCAACACTCTTTGTTGACTCTAGTGCTTTTGCACGTAGGCCAGCTTGATCCATAGAGATGAACCATTGTGGTGTTGCACGGAAGATGATTGGAGTTTTGTGTCTCCAACAGTGTGGGTAGCTGTGCTCGTAAGCGTGGTGATGCAGTAGTGCACCCTTCTCTTTTAGAACTTCTAAAACAGAGTCGTTCGCTTTGAATACGTGCTGACCAGCAAATAGCTCAGTATCTGGCAGGTAAACGCCGTTTGAACCAACTGGGTTAGCGATTTCTAGGTTGTACTTCTTACCAACCACGAAATCCTCTTGACCGTGACCAGGAGCGGTATGAACCACACCAGTACCAGAGTCAGTTGTAACGTGGTCACCAAGAACAGCAGGAACCGTAAAGTTGTAGAACGGGTGGTTGAATTGAGAAAGCTCAAGATCAGCACCAGTAGCAAAACCAAGGTTATGGAAGTGCTCGATACCCGCACGATCCATTACGTCTTTTGCTAGTTCAGAAGCAACAACGATACGTTGAGCAGGCTGTTCGCCATTCGCTTCAACTTGGATAAGTACGTATTCAAGATCATCACGTAGACATACTGCGCGGTTAGCCGGCAGAGTCCACGGTGTTGTCGTCCAGATAACGATAGAGATTTCGCCCTGACCCGCGTGACCTTCCGCTAGAGTAAATTTCTCTAGTAGAGCCGCTTCGTCAGCTGCAGAAAATTTCACATCGATAGATGGAGAAACTTTATCTTTGTATTCAACTTCAGCTTCAGCCAGAGCAGAACCACAGTCAGTACACCAGTGAACAGGTTTGAAACCTTTTAGTAGGTGACCTTTGTCTGCGATTTTACCTAGAGAACGAATGATGTTCGCTTCAGTGCCAAAATCCATAGTGCGGTATGGTTTATCCCACTCGCCCATGATACCAAGACGTTTGAAGCTCTCTTTCTGACCTTCAACTTGGCCCGCAGCGTACTTACGACACTCTTCGCGGAATTCAGCCGCTGAAATCTTCTGACCAGGCTTACCTTTCTTCTTCTCGACCATTAACTCGATTGGAAGACCGTGACAGTCCCAACCAGGGATATACGGTGCATCAAAACCAGAAAGGGTCTTAGATTTGATAATAATGTCTTTAAGAATCTTGTTCAGCGCGTGGCCAATGTGAATGTCGCCGTTCGCGTATGGAGGGCCATCATGCAGTACGAAAGATTTTTTACCTTTCTTTGCCTTACGGATCTCACCGTAAAGGTCTTCTTTGTACCAACGCTTAAGCATTTCTGGTTCACGATTTGCCAGATTGCCACGCATTGGGAACCCTGTTTCTGGTAAGTTCAGGGTATCTTTATAATCACTCATCGATTCTTAATTCCGTTATATTGGGCGAAGTTAGACATTATGTTAATCGGTGGAATTATCCGACTAATTCTTTAGCTGAAGCAGCCACACCCTTGCGGCTTCAGCATCCAATTCTATTTGATTCTTTAATGCGTCGAACGACTCAAACTTTATCTCGTCGCGCAGTTTGTGCAAAAGTCGTACTTCTAACTGTTTACCATATAAATTGGCTTTAAAGTCAAAAAAATGTACTTCTAATTGCTGCCTTACACCATTAACTGTTGGTCGTTGTCCAATATTAGCAACACCACCGACAGGAACACCGTCGATATCTAATGCTTCAACAACATACACTCCCGACACAGGAGAAACACAACGTTTTAATGGAATATTAGCGGTAGGGAAACCGATAGTTCTCCCTAGTTTACGACCATGAGAAACACGACCACTGATACTGTAGTCACGCCCAAGCATAGTAGCACTAGAAGCCAAGTCATTGGCCGCTAACGCATTTCGTATCTCAGTGCTGCTTACTCGTAATTGGTTTAAGCAATAGCTTTGGGTGCTCACCACCTCAAAACCATATTTTTCGCCCGCTTCTTTAAGCATAGCGAAATTACCGGTTCGGCCTTTGCCAAAGCAAAAATCGTCACCAACCACCAAGAATTTCACACCAAGCTTATCAACCAAAAGATCCTTAATGAACGCTTTCGCAGACAAGCTTGCAAAATACTGATTGAAATTCACACACAATAAACGACTAATATCTAGCTTGCTCAATTGCACGTACTTATCTCGTAAACGAGTTAAACGCGCTGGCGCTCGACCTTTAGCAAACAACTCCATAGGTTGCGGTTCAAACGTCATGACAACAGAAGGGAGTCCCAGTGCTGTAGCTTGTTTCGAAACCTGACTCAGAACCTCTTGATGCCCTAAATGAACACCATCGAAGTTACCTATGGTTAATACACAGCCATGATGCTGTGCTTTAATATTGTGTATACCTCGGATCAGTTCCATTGTGATCAGCTAAAACCTGTTATTTGCATCATTTATTGTGTGAAACCGACGGATTATATACTAATCAGTATTAATCTGTCGCTGCTTTTAAATGTTTTACTCGGATACCTAAAACCAGTACCGACACAATATAAGCAAAGCCACCAAGTGCGATCAACCCTGTTAGCGTCAACGCTCTTTGGTTGAAGCTCCAATTAAGCCACAGCTGCATATTGTCTAGTTGCCATAAAATCACGCCAACCATCACAGTTCCAGATACTAATAATTTAAGGCTAAACAACAATGTAGTCTTGGTTAAACGATAAACACCCGCTATATGCAGACCACGATAAAGTAGAGTCATGTTCACGAACGCAGATAACGCCGTTGCGATTGCCAAACCAACATAACCATAGAAATAAGCGAAGATCGCGTTGAACACCATGTTAGTGACCATCGCAATGATGCCGTACTTCACAGGAGTTTTAGTATCTTGACGTGAGTAATAGCCCGGAGCCAACACTTTAATCAACATGAAGTTAAGCAAGCCTGAAGCGTATGCCACCAAAGACATGGAAGCCTGCTGTACATCGTGTGGTGAAAACTCGCCACGCATGAAGAGCACCATCAGCATCGGCTTTGCTAAAACAATAAGACCTAGCATTGCAGGAATGCCTAGCAATAAAACCATGCGCACGCCCCAGTCCATTGTATGAGCAAACCCTTCCCCTTGAGCGTCTACGTGTTTACGCGACAAAGCAGGAAGAATAACCGTCGCAATAGCAATACCAAACAAACCGAGTGGGAATTCCAATAATCGATCCGAATAATATAGCCAACTGATAGAGCCGGTTGCTAGAAAGCTGGCAATGAAGGTATCGAACAACAAGTTGATTTGGCTCACTGACACACCAAACAAGGCAGGGATCATTAGCGTGCGGATCTTAACTACACCGGGATCTCTCCACCCCCACTTCGGCTTAACCAACACACCCGCTTTAATCAAGAAAGGCATTTGGAAAAGGAACTGGACTAAACCACCAAGAAACACACCGATGGCCAAGCCAATTTCGGGTTGTTCTAAATTAGGAGAGATAAACCATGCTGAACCTATGATCATTACGTTCAGGAACACAGGGGTAAATGACGAAACCGCAAATTTGCCCATGGTATTGAGGATTGCACCAGATAAAGCAACAAAGGTGATAAACCATAAATAAGGAAAGGTAATCTTGAGCATAAAGCTCGCCAGCTCAAATTTTGGTGCTGCTGGGCCATCATTTAACCAATCGATAAACCAACCTGCGCCAAACATCGCAGTGATGACACCCGAGCCCAACACCCCGATAACGGTAACGATAGAAACTAGTACCCCGAGCGTGCCCGACACTTTGGCAATTAAATCTCGAGTCTTATCTTTATCACCTGCAGCGTGATATTCCGTTAATACAGGAACAAACGCTTGAGAAAAGGCACCTTCTGCGAAAAGTCGACGTAAGAAATTTGGGATTTTATTAGCGAAGAAAAATACGTCGGCACTCGCTCCTGCTCCCATCAAATTTGCTACTACTACATCACGTACTAGCCCCAATACGCGGGAAACAAAAGTCATTGCACTGACAATCAGGCCTGACTTTAATAGTCGTTTACTCACACAAACCTCTGACACTGGTTGATTACTTTCAAGCGAGGATAAATACTATCCTGTCCTAAGAAGCATATTTATTAGCATTGGTCTAAAAATGCTGTTAGAATCCCCGCCATCTTAACCGCGATGACCTTTTCATACCAAAGTTTGTTTGGCTACGATTGGTTTTTGCACAAATCATTTGACAATTAAGCGCCTATGAGGGATAGTCCTCGCCCTTAAATTGTCACCGAACTAAGTTTTTGGGAGTTAGACCTTGGCAAACAGTAAATCTGCTAAGAAGCGCGCTATCCAAGCTGAGAAACGTCGCCAGCACAATGCTAGCCGTCGTTCTATGATGCGCACTTACATGAAAAAAACTATTGCAGCTATTGAAGCTGGCAATAAAGAAGCTGCAACTGCTGCTCTTGTAGAAGTTACACCTCTTCTAGACCGCATGGCGACTAAAGGCCTTATTCATAAGAATAAAGCTGCACGTCATAAGTCTCGTTTCGCTGCTGCAATCAAAGCTCTTTAATAGAAATTTGATTACAACGCAAAACGAAAAAAACCGGCCTCGGCCGGTTTTTTTATATCTAAATTTTGAGTAACACAGAGATTTTTCTTGCTGAGCGTTACTTGGTTTACTTAAAGATATGCGGTTTACTGATAGGCACTAACGTTCGACATGAAATACTGACACTTCCTTGTGTCGACCCTACCCCTGGTAAGAAATCACTTCCCCCACCAGCAATAAACTACTTGCAGTACATACCATGCAGCAGGTTAATCATCGCTTTTACTTCTTCACTGCTCAATGTGTAATACACTGTTTGAGCTTCTTTGCGAGTTTCGACCAAACCATCTCTTCTCAACCAAGCAAGATGTTGAGATAAAGCAGATTGACTCAATTCCAACTTGCCACACAACTCCCCAACCGACAGCTCAGTACCATGCAATAGGCACAGAATCTGTAAGCGACGCTCATTGGCCATGGCTTTGAGTAGAATCACAGCTTGTGCTGAATTCTTCTCCATCTCTTTTAAGTTCATAGTTTGGCTCCATACAACCTTTACGCCAAGTCCGGGTTATCAGTATTTCCGGCAGATTATGAAGTCATGATAATCGATATCAATTCATTAACAAACAAGCTCACTCGAACAATTTGCTAAAATCTGCGTCACATACATTTTTTACTGCTGGATGTTGGATCATCCTCTCAGCAAATATGACGTAGTACTCCTCTTTTAACTCCTCGATTCCCCCCAACAATTGCAATGACGTATCTTCCTCAACCTCTGACATATATAGCGTAGGCGCTAAGAAAATAGCGTCGTGGTGGTAACGAGCGAAAGCCTTCATCAATGCCGCGTCATCAAACTCACCCAAAATATCAGGCTTAAGTCCTTGTCTATCAAACCATTGCAGTACTTTACGCCCCATCGAAGTTCGACTTCCTGGGATTAACAGTTTCTTTTGTTCTAATACAGCAGGAAAGTTAACACCTTCCACATTACCTGAACTGAAAAAGCTCATACCACTCTCACCCAACTTTTTACTAAACAGGCCTGGGCTTTGGCTAGAATCCACCGGGCAGTCTGACAAAATCATATCGAGCTTATGCTGAGAAAGTTGTTCAAGTAGCATTTCATGAGTCGATTCAAAGCAGCGTAAATGAATGCTGTTATCGGGTGGGATTGTCGACATCAATATCTTGCTGACTAATCTTTTGGACAGTGCATCCGCGACGCCAACATCAAACAAAATATTGGAGTGCTGGCTATAATTCACGATATCCAGCATCTCGTAACTCAGGCCAAACATACGATCGGCATATTTAAAGACCAACTGCCCAAGCTCTGTCGGCTCAACACTGCGACCATTACGCTTAGTTAGCTTGCCGTCCATACGCTCTTCTAAGGCTTTTATCTGACCAGTTACCGTTTGTGGTGTTAGGAATAGGGCTTCTGCAGCTTTAGTAACAGAGCCTTGCTTGCAAACCATCCAGAAGTAATAAAGGTGGTTATAGTTGAGATGCGACATAAATGTGCCGTAAAAAAAGAGAAGATAACCTGTTATATCAAATATGCCCTCCCCACTCAACAAACTCGGAAAAACCACACCTAACTATCAATTACCACTTATTTTTACGAAGTGTCTAATTTCATAATGTAATATTTCAACGATTATTTTCAATTTTTCTCTAACTTTTAAGATCTATATCACCTATCAAAAATACGAACAAAAAACTTTAAAAACAACAAGTTAAACCACCACCATTTCAAGACCAAATATTTAAAGAGCAAATCATCACAAAAAAGTCTCACCTAAACCAAAATGTAATATTACTGAAATATTTATTCTCTAACATCACGCTCAGATTAAACAAACAGACCAAACACAGACTAAAACGGTCCAATGGAGAAAACATTATGAACCAAGCTACTACTGCAGCAGCGCCTATCTCGAGCACAACTCGTTGGCTACGCTGGGCTAACTTGGCATTCATGCTTTACCTACTATTACTTTCAGTTTCAATGGTTGGTACAGGCTTCAAATGGGCAACAGGCGAGCAAGCAAAAGTTCTTTTCGAATTTGCTTCACATCCAGTTGCAGGCTTAATGATTGGTTTAGTGGCAACAGCCCTTATTCAATCATCAAGTACAGTTACTTCAATTATCGTTGGCCTTGTGGCAGGTGGTTTACCTGTTGAGCTAGCAATCCCTATGATCATGGGTGCAAACATTGGTACTACAGTAACCAATACGCTAGTTAGCCTTGGTCATGTTCGTTGTAAAGATGAGTTCAAACGTGCATTCGCAAGTGCGACGATTCACGATTTCTTTAACCTATTAGCCGTTGCTATCTTCCTACCACTAGAGATGGCGTTTGGTATTCTAGAAAAAATTTCTCACTGGTTAGTATCACCGATGCTAGCAACAGGTGATATGAGCATGGGTGGTCTTAACTTCATCAAGCCAATCACTAAGCCTGTAGTAAGTGCGATTAAAGAACCACTATCAACGTTTGGCGACACTGTTGGTGGGGTTATGCTTATCGTTCTAGGTATCGCGACTATCTTCGTAGCTATCACGGTAATGGGTAAGCTAATGAAGAGCCTAATGGTTGGCCGTGCTCGTGAGATTCTAAAGAACGCAATCGGTCGTGGTCCTATCCACGGTATCGCTTCTGGCTCTATCGTGACTATCCTTGTTCAGTCTTCTTCTACAACAACAAGCTTGATGGTTCCACTAGTAGGTTCAGGTGTTCTTAAAGTACGTGACGTTTACCCATTCACTTTGGGTGCAAACATCGGTACATGTATTACGGCTCTACTTGCAGCTACAGCAGTATCTGGTGAGTTCGCAGTATTCGCACTACAGATTGCTCTAGTACACTTGGTGTTCAACATCATGGCAACGGTATTCATCTTTGGTATTCCGTTCCTACGTGAACTGCCAGTGAAAGCAGCTGACATCATTTCAGACATGGCAGTGAAAAATAAAGCTGTAGTAGCTGGTTATCTTGTTGCGGTATTCCTTGTACTGCCAGGTAGCGTGTTAGCACTGACTGCTTAATAGCAAAACAAACATCGCTTATAGCAAAGCCCGCAACCTTCTAGGTTGCGGGCTTTTTCTTTTCTGAAAGGCAGATGTGGGAGACAAAAAGAAGATTCGAGTAGCGAATAACAAGTTGAAAGCAGATACGGAATGCGAGTGAACGAGTAACGAAAAGCCCGTTTTACTCGCATCTATATATCCCCGTCATTCCCTACAGCGAGGAACGAGCGTGATAGGGAATTACGGGGTTTTTGATCTTAGTATCCCGAATCTCTTCTACTTGTATCTAACTCCCCTTATCTCGCATCTAAAGAAACGCTTACTTACCTTGCTCATTACGTAGGTACATAATGGCAACCATGCCGAAGCCGATAAATTGCCATAGATACTGCCCGTCGCTTGCGCCTGTGATGGTTTGAGTGAAAGCCATACAAGCAGTCACAAACAGAGAAGCGAATGCCGCATAGAGTAACCACGGTCGCTCTTTACCGGCCATGAATTCACCAGCTATCACCGAGCGAAGTACCAATAAAAATGGTAAACATTGCAAAGCAATCAGAATAGGAAACATAAAATCGAACGTAGGGCTCAGTAAAACATGACCGACTTGGCTCTTATCCCAAGTGCCGACAATATAGCCTTTCCAGCCAGCCCAAGTGTCACCCGAATAAGCGGTATCGGGTGTAATGAAGCCAAGTAGCACGCCCATCACTTTATCGATAAAGCCATTTTTGAACCAAAAGACGAATAAGAAGATCTGAATTGGAATGATCTGAAAAGCAAACTTCTTCAACATGTGTATACCCCAAATAATAAATGATTTGGTGACCAGTATGTGGAAGTCGATGTTTTTACGCTTGATGCAAGGCAATCGAGCCTAAGTCCAAACAATAATCAAACATGTTGAGAAGTCTGTTGGCACAAGGAAACCTTGCGGAAGAGCCGTTACTATTAGCGGTAACTCAACGTCTTCACTTCAGAGAGAATTTTGTGGTTTAGGAAAGGTTTGTTTTTTATAAAGATTCAATAAGATCAAACAGTTGACCATTATACTCTTTTTTCACTTCGGTATAGCGCTGATAGTTGTATTGCGAACCTTCGGGATTATCCGACAGCTTGTCAGCCACACTAAGTAGATAAAAACTGATTGGGCTCGGTGTACTTTCGGCCGCGTAAAAAAGGTAAGGGAAAGCTTGATTGGCATGTTGGTTGATTAACAATGCAAGACCCAAGGTAAGATTAGCGATGTCACAACGTGGGTTCATCTCGAAGGCTTGCTTTGCCAGTTGCAGTGCATGTTCGCGATCTTCTTGCTCATGACTTTGCAAATAAGCCAAAGATTCCGAATACGACAATAAGGCATTGACCAAATAATTGTCTCTTCCTTGCTTTTGAATCGTATCCAACTGAAGTGCGATATCTGCAAATGGCTGTCCACCTTTACCTTGGTAGAAAAGCGATATTCCCTCTGAAATAACCTTCCAATCATCGTAGTTATCAATAGAAGTCACTCGATGACTGACGACGCCGTATTCTGAACTCATTGGGGCAATAATGGCTTTAATCTCAAGAATTACATCCCCAATGGCATCAAAGAAGTTATCTTGGCTAAAGCTCTTTTCCACTTTCTGGCTTTGATTGGGCTGGCGGTTGTTTTGTATCAGCACGCTCAGTATATAATCACTGCCCTTTTGCTTGAGCCAACCTTTGAGTTCGACACCATTATTGGCAAGTGATTGCTTGCCCTGTTTCGATAGCTGAGAGAAGTGGTAACCCGATAAATTTCTCGCTGAGTTCAGCCCGTAGAATAGGTAGTTGTACACGCTTTCCGACATCTCATAATCGTCCGCAGAATCGAGTGTTATGTCATGGATATAAACGGGAATCACATCACTTTGAGGCGCAGAAATAACAGCTGTGTCATTGGTTGAGACATCAATTTGCCACGCCCAAGTTGCTATTAAGCCAACAGAGAATACTGCGGTTGTAATCAGGGCGATGGTTTTCTTTTTCGAATTAGCAACAAAAGGTTTAGGCTCAGATTCAGGTAGAGAGGCGTCATCAACGGAAGTTGGTTCGACACTCGGCTGAGTCACCTCAACATCGAACAGGTAACCTTGCTTAGGAATGGTCTGAATGATGCGATACGGGCGTGACTTATCCTGAAGCTGACTGCGCAGTAAGCTGATGACCTGTCTAACCAAGTTGTCAGACACTTGAGTTCTTTGCCAGACATCAGCAGCTATCTGCTGCGTACTAACCACTTGCCCGCGCTTCTCGATGAAATAGCTGAGCAGCCTTGCTTGTAGTGGCTCTAAATGAATCTCTTCACTATCAATCACCAACTGGTTTTTATCAGGGTAGAAAGAAATAGGAAAGTCGTGTTGCAATACAAAGCAATGCGAGCGAGTCATAGTAGTTCTGTGGTTAGAAAAGACCACTCAAGATTATTGGTTTTACGAATAGTAAGCAAGCCAAGCATCAGAAATAAAAAGGCTGCGCAGAGGCAGCCTTTCGATAAATCAGTCAATCAAACAAAGCAGATTAGATTAAACCGAGAATGGGTACTTAATCGCTTCGTGGCATTCGTAGCCTTCAACCCAGAAGTCATCCATCGTCACCCACGTTTCCAAATCTTCTAGAGACTTAATCTCAGGATTGATATGGAATGTTGGCCCCGCTAAAGGCTCACGCTTCAACTGGATATCACACATAGGTGCGAGTTGATCTTCGTAGATATGAGCATTAACGAGCTTATGGTAAGCCACACCCGCTTTCTTGCCCGTGATTTGCGCCATGATTGCTAGGAACACATACACTTGAACCATGTTGAAGTTCAGGCCTAGAGGGACATCACAAGAGCGCTGAGTACTGTTTAGGTACAAAGTGTCACCAAGTAGAGAGAAGTGGTGGCTGTACATACACGGACGCAAACAACCCATGTGGAACTCACCTGGGTTATAGAAGTTTAAGATCTCGCCGCGGTCATCAATGCCGTTTGTTAGATCATCAACAATCTTCTTCAGTTGGTCGATATGACCGCCGTCAGGTTTTGCCCATGCACGTCCTTGAACGCCATAAACACGGCCCATGTCGTCTTCACCCTTGCGGTAAGGGTTATTTAGCCATGCTTCATTCAGGTTAGAATTCGCATCCCAAGTTTTAGTCCCTAGCTTACGAAAATCTTCAGCATTGTCGTAACCACGGATATAGCCAAGCAGCTCAGCAACTGCGGCTTTCCAAAAGCTTTTACGTGTTGTTACCAGTGGGAATTGGTTATTACCTACATCATATTCAAGGTCAGCATTGATTACGGTTAGGCAGCGCTTGCCTGTGCGTTCATTTTCAATCCAAGTACCGTCATTAACGATACGCTGACAGAGATCTAAATACTGTTTCACACCAATTCCTTACTTCGTTTGTTGTGGTAATTCATCTTTGTAGTGACCACGCTTGTATGCCCAAACCATCATCAGCACACCGATGATAACCATTGGCAGTGACAAAATTTGTCCCATAGAGATAAATCCACCGAACAAACCTAGGTGAGCATCAGGTTCACGTACGTATTCAACTAAGAAGCGGAATGTACCATATCCTGCTAGGAATAACCCTGACACAGAACCAAGAGGACGCGGCTTTTTGATAAACCAGTTCAAGATGAAGAACAACACAATGCCTTCAAGCGCCATCTCGTAAAGTTGAGATGGGTGACGAGGAAGTGGACCACCATTCGGGAATACGATTGCCCATGGCACATCAGTCACACGGCCCCAAAGCTCACTGTTCATGAAGTTGCCTAAACGACCCATGCCTAAACCAAATGGCACCAATGGCGCTATCATATCTGCGACACCAAAGAACGTTCGACCGTTCTTTTTGGCATACCAGAACATAGCAGTAATTACACCAAGCAAGCCACCGTGGAAAGACATACCACCGGTCCATACCTTAAAGAGGTAAAGCGGGTCTGCTAGGAAAAGGTCAAAGTTGTAGAAAAGCACGTAGCCAATACGACCACCCAGCACCACACCAAGGAAGCCAGCAAACAGGAGATCTGATACTTGCTCTCGAGTCCAACCACTATCTGGTTGATCGGCTCGGCGATTTGCTAACCAAAGAGCAAACATAAAACCAACAAGGTACATAAGGCCGTACCAACGAACTGAGATTGGTCCTAGTTCAATAAGAACAGGATCGATATTTGGGAATTCGATAAAACCCTGAGACATACTTGGCTCTCTATCTAAATTGATTAACGGTTAGCTCAATAGCTAACAGAAAAGACACTACAGCAGCATAGTGGCTGCTATAAACATTAAAAATACCGCAAAGAATTTCTTCAGAACAGAGGTTGGTAATTGAGTGGCCAGTTTCGCACCCACTCGAGTGGTCAACACTGAGGTACAAGATATCGCAATCAAAGCCGGCAGATAAACATAACCTAAGCTATACGCAGGAAGATCATCGACAGAAGATCCATGCCAAATGAAACCTAGCATTCCCGAAATCGCGATAACACAACCGCATACCGAAGATGAGCCAACGGCTTTACGCATTTCCACACCGTGATGGTTGAGGAAAGGTACCGACAAAGACCCACCGCCAATGCCCGCTAAACTTGATACCAAACCAATACCGCCACCACACAACACGGTTTTAGCTGAACCCGGCATCGACTTTTGGCTCTTAGAGCGAATCGACAACAGCATTTGCAACGCCAATACCAAGACAATCACACCAAAGACTTTTGGTAAGTATTGAGCTGGAATCACATCGGCCACGAAAGAACCTAGGAAGCCACCGACCACCACTCCGGGCATCAACCATTTAACGACAAACATCTCTACGTTACCCAATTTTAAATGGTTAATCGCAGACGATCCCGACGTAACGATGATGGTTGATAACGAGGTAGCCAATGCCATTTGCATCGCAAACTCTTGAGGGATACCCGCTTTAGGAAGCAAAAAGAGTAAAGCAGGAACCACCAGCAAACCACCACCAATGCCTAGCAAGCCAGCTAAAACACCAACAATAGCACCAAGGCCTGCTAGCAAGCCTGTCAGTTCATATGACACGTTAAATCCTATTTTTTACCCGCTCGAATGAAGCCTGTAAATTCACGCTCTTCGAAATAGTTGAGCATCATACTATAGATGTCACTTCCATACGGTTTTGATAGCGCCTCATTTGCCAAATCTTGCAGTTCACTAAGCTTAGATTGACGAATCAAATACTTAGTCCTTGCGACATTTGAGGTGTTCATACTTAACGTCTCATACCCTAACCCAATCAAGAGCAATGCACCCATTGGATCACCCGCAAGCTCTCCACATATACACACCGGCAATTGATATTGCTTACAAGTATCATGGATATGTTTCAATGCCATGATCACTGCAGGGTGCATGGATTCATAGACATCAGAGACACGGGAATTGTTCCGGTCAACCGCCAATAAATATTGAGTTAAGTCATTGGTGCCCACCGAAACGAAATCAACTTTATCCGCAATAAGCGGAAGAAGGTAAAGCATGGATGGCACTTCAATCATGATACCGATACGCGGCATACGCACTCGGTTATCAAGCTCATGCACTTCGTCATACGCTTGTTCAATCAGTTGGAACGCGTCATCCAGCTCCTGCGCACCAGAAATCATCGGCAGCAAGATACTCAAGTTATGGCTTTCACAGCTCGCACGTAGCATCGCACGTAACTGAATAATAAAGATGTCGGGGTGATCAAGGGTAAAACGAATACCACGCCAACCAAGGAATGGATTATCTTCTTCTATTGGGAAGTAAGGTAACGCCTTATCTCCACCAATATCCAAGGTTCGCATCACCACTTGCTTCTCAGGGTAACTCGCAAGCACAGAACGATACTGTTTGAATTGTTCGTCCTCTGACGGAAACCTTTGCTGCAACAAGAAAGAAATTTCGGTTCGATACAGACCAACCCCATCAACCCCTTGGTTGATAGCGATGTTAGTGTCTGCACTCAAACCCGCATTAAGCAGAATCTCGACTTGCTTGTCGTCTTTCGTTTTTGCCGGTAAGTACAGTTCTCGATTGACCATAGAGGAGAGCTCACTCTCTTCTAGAATCAGCCCCCGATACTCTTTGAGCAGGTTTTTAGTCGGCTCAATAAAGATCTCGCCGCTATACCCGTCAACAATCGCTTGCTTACCATTAGCTTGCGAAAGATTAAGGTTAACCCCCATAACAGAAGGGATACCCAAAGCTCGAGATAAAATCGCTGCGTGCGAGTTCGCCGCCCCTTCCAAGGAAATAACCGCTAATAGTTTTTCTTTAGGAATAGACGCTAATACAGAGGCCGTTAACTCACGAACCACCAAAATAATCGGTTTATCTAACGTGCGAAGTTCATGTTCAGAATTGTGGAGGAAATAGAGCAGCCTTTGACCAAGCTCTCGGACGTCTTGCGCTCTCTCCCGAAGGTACACATCTGACATACGAGCAAAACGGTTAGAGTAACTCTCAACAACCTGTCTCAATGCCCAATCGGCTTTGTCGCCTTTCTGAATTTGGCTCTTGAGATCCTTACGTAACATCGGATCGTTGAGTAAGTGAGTAAACAGATCAAAGATCGCCAACGCGTCTTTATTGATTTCACTGTCTAAACGCTTTCGCATTCGCTTGAAATCATTGAGAGCATTTTCGACAGCGACTGCCAACAGCTCATGCTCCCTTTCAACATTGAGCGTCGAAGCAGGGTAAACATCGGTGAGTTCAGGCTGAGTGTTGTCCCACCATAAGTCACCAATCGCCACACCCGATGAAGCTGCAATACCTTTGGTCGCAGGTAGCTTCTGTTGCTCTAACAGCCAATGGCCTTGAGTTTGGGCATGCGCCACAATAACCGCAAGTTGTGCTGAGAGTGTAACAAGGAAGGATTCTTCCATCTCACTGAATAAACGGGGGGACTTCTGTTGGATGACCAATACGCCAAGCACTTGCTTGCGATAGATAATCGGAGTGCCGAGAAAAGAGTGATAAACCTTTTCTCCAAGCTCTGGAAAAAACTTATAAGCAGGGTGAGCAGACGCCTGTGCAAGGTTGATCGGTTCAGCACTTCTTTTAACAAGGCCAACCAAACCTTCGTCAAAACCAATGTGAATGCTATTGCCTTTGAAGATCAGGCCTTGAGTTGCCATCAACTCAAGACGCTGCATATCATTATTTGCCAAATACACGGTGCAACATTCCGTCTGCATCGCGCTGCATGTCTCTTTAACCAAAATATCAAGAGCCGTCGACACATCTTCAACTCTTGATACGTGTTCAACTATTTCCCTTAGTTGGCTGAGCATGCTTAACCTCTACGCAATTTGCGCTTTCCTTTTGTTTTTCGCTCTTTAAACGGCATTGCTAAAGATGCGAATTCTTTCATCGCTCGACGGTAAACATCTCGCTTGAAAGATACAACTTGTCGAACCGGGTACCAGTAACTCACCCAACGCCAACCATCAAACTCAGGTGTGCTTCCACGCTGCATATTGATATGCGATTCATCGCAATCTAAGCGTAAAAGAAACCACTTCTGTTTTTGTCCAATACAGACAGGTTTAGAATCCCACCGAACCAGTCGTTTGGGCAGCTTATAGCGTAACCAATGACGACTTGTCGCGACGATCTTTACATCCTTTTTAGTAAGGCCAACCTCTTCATACAACTCGCGGTACATTGCCTGTTCCGGAGTTTCACCTTCATCTATTCCCCCTTGAGGGAATTGCCATGAATGTTGCCCGTATCGTTTAGCCCAGAAGACCTGACCATGGTTGTTACAGATTACAATACCAACATTTAATCGGTAACCATCGCCATCTATCACTGGCCAACCTCTATCTAAATTTTTAATTACACTGATTTTTCCACATATCCCCAATCGGAGCAAACTTAGTGACGTGACAAGCGCTATATTTATGAATAATAACTACGAATATGGATAAGTTTTGCTCAAATCTTAGTTACCCACACAAGAGTGAGACATAGACCACATTTATTCACCTTTTCTGTGAATAACTATGTGAAGAATTACCCTCAATCGTTTTTTTTAATCCATAGATTCATCAGAACCAAAAACAAAAAACCACCCACACCAAAATAAAACAATTAAAAATCAATAAATTAAAATAAATCCATCAATTTTAAAAACATGAAAAAAGCAAAAGATCTTTTAAAAATCACCCGTGATTAAAGATCAACCACTCCGATGTTTATCCACACTAGTAAGTGAAAGATTCATTTCAAACCCTATTTAGCAAGCATTTTATCCCCTGCAAACCCCTGTTTATTTATCCACTAAATTAATATTTCAATTAATTACCTTCATGTCCTGTGGATAACCATGAGTTTGATCCCTTCTCTAGCTAGGCGATCATTTCTTAACCAGTCGTCATATGGTGATAACTTCTGGTAAAATCATTTTTTTGATCATGCCTTTTATTATGAAACCAGAACCACAAACACAACAAGAGCTGTTAGACAGAGCATATGCTATTGCAGGAATGACCTTCAAAGAGCTCGCCGATGAAGCCAATATGGTTGTACCAAACGACCTAAAGCGAGATAAAGGCTGGGTTGGACAACTATTGGAATGGCACTTGGGTGCGCCAGCTGGCAGTAAACCAGAACAAGATTTTGCCAAGCTCGGGATCGAGCTAAAAAGTATCCCGATTGGTTATTCAGGGAAGCCACTCGAAACCACCTTTGTTTGTGTCGCGCCATTGATGGGCGTGCAAGGCATAACGTGGGAAACCAGTCACGTTCGAAACAAGCTGTCTAAAGTGTTGTGGATCCCGGTAGAGGGAGAAAGAGAGATCCCACTGGCAGAAAGGCATGTAGGATCCCCTTTATTGTGGACACCAACCCAAGCGGAAGACGAGATCTTAAAAAGGGATTGGGAAGAGCTCATGGAGCTGATCGTGTTAGGTAATGTTGAACAGATAACAGCAAGACACGGCGAAGCACTGCATTTGCGACCAAAAGCCGCCAACAGTCGAGTGTTAACAGAAGCTTACGGTGCAAGTGGGAAACCAATAAAGACCAAACCTCGTGGTTTCTATCTACGAACTCAATTCACCCACAGATTGCTGACAACCCATTACGCATAGAAAGCCATTACGCATAGAGGTTTTATCTAGCATAGATAGGCTAAAAGATCAGTACGTTATAAACCGTCTCAATTTAGAAGTAATTTCTCACTACAACGCTCGTTAAAAATACTCTCTAATGAGGTTTGAGCGCCAGTTCAATATCGCAGTAGCTTTGGTTGGGTTCATTACCAAACTCATCATACGCGTTGTGCAAGCGAAGGTAGGCCTTTTCAAAGCCGAGCCGGAGTAATTCCTCTTTCACTTGATCCAAGGATCCAAAGTGAAGCGGCTCGCCGTCTTGCTTTACCGGTTCTAGCTTGTGTTTGTACTCCACCGCCAGTAGATATTCTGAGATATCAGAGCAACCAATAACGTACACTTTCGGTGTCTGATAAGAGTCTTTGTGCTCTCCATGTAACCACATGTCTAATTGATGCTTCTGCATAGTCAGCCTCCCTTGCTCTATAAAGCTTAGCCGAACTATTTACCTTTACTAGATAACGACTTAAAAAAGCAAAAAAGAGAAGCAATAGCTTCTCTTTTTTGGCCAGTTCTAGTTCAAAAATTTGCACTTTCGACGCCATAACCATCACTGTGACTTAGCTTAGGGGTTGAACGGTGCTATCAACCCCGCAGATTACGTCGGTATTCGCGCACTTAGGACACGACGAAGATGGCGTACTCGGCGCTCAATCGTGACAACTTCAGGCTCAGAAAAACCAATTGGTCGACCATCGGCTTCAAGGCCAATATCTCTCAATAAGTGAGTATTGTTCCACGGTAGATCATATGAACTACGACGAACTTTTCGTTGCCATTCACGCTCTTCACGACGAAGATCGGCACGGATAAGGACTGTTGCTAGTTTTAAGTATACTGAGTGACGCATTATAACTCTCCAGTTGTTGAATCAACTGAGGAAAAATAGCGTTCTAGATAGTATGAGGGCTTCTCACTTAGCTGCTATTTTTCCGCAGCCAAATAAGGGTACGGATCTATTAGTTAGGTTTATCTTGGGTGTTTCGATCGGCCATGGCTGATGTGTGTGACATATCAGTCACCATGTCAGTACACGGATCAAACGACGCGCAAATATGCTGTATAAAATCGAAATGTTTCATTTGCGCCTCCAAGCTAACTAAGAAATCCAAAAAGAAATGGGGTTGTAAAAGCAGACAAGTCTTTGTTAAATCGTTGCTTTCACGGTTAAAGTCTAACCAAGTGAGTATATTATTCAACCGATAATTGGTTAACATTTTTAAAACAATGCATTCGCCTGAAATATCAGTTGCATATTCATTTACATATAACATATTCACTATGATTATATAAAATCACAGCATATCTATCTTAGGGCTCTCTCTATAGAACAGCGGACTATCCTTCAGAAACAAAAAAGCCACGTATGATACGTGGCCCTTGAATTTTCACTCACCGGATAGAGTCAATGAATAGAACGTTCTAAACAACGCCCTCAGATATAAGACCATGTTTATTGAGTAAGCGGTACATAGTTGCGCGTGAAACTCCAAGCTCCTTAGCGGCCAAAGACACTTGACCACCATAAGATTCCAACACAATGAGTAAAGCATCTCGCTCTGAACGTTCACGTATACTTTTCAGACTGCGGCGTTCATCATTCTGTTTTGGTAAATCCAGTTGATGATCCTCAATGATGACAGCATCAGACATCAACACAACACGCTTAATCTGATTCATCAATTCACGAACGTTGCCAGGCCAATGGTAGCGACTCATCGAGCGGATAGCATCGTCTGAGAAGCTCTTCGCTTGCGCATTAAACTCTTTTGAGTACTCACGCAGAAAATGATTCGCTAGCACTGAAATATCACTCACACGTTCTTTTAAGCTAGGAACATGAATACGCAGAACATTGATGTAATGATAAAGCTCTTCATTGAAGTCGCCCTCGATCAATGCCTTTTCAATATCAGAAGAGTTAGCAGCCAAAATGCGAACATCAACCGACTTAGCTCCCTTCGTGGTTTCAATTTTCCCTTCTTGTAAAAAGCGTAAAAGGTTCAATTGTTGATTACGAGGCATCGCTAGGACATCGTTGAGTAAGAGGGTTCCGCCATCGGCTTCTTCCAACATACAAGGCGCTGCCGTTGCTGGGGCTGAAATACCAAACATCTCAGTCTCTATCCTCATTTCAGATAGAGCACGGCAATTCACAGTTAAAAATGGTTTCTGAGCTCGCGATGAATTTTGATGAATGGAACGTGCAATTGTCTCTTTTCCTGTCCCACTCTCACCGTAAATCAGGATACTGACATCAGTCGGCCCAATGCGCTTTACTTGGTCTCTCAAACGCTTCACAGCCACAGAGTCGCCAAGCAAACCCATATTGTTGTTGATGCCGTAGTTTGGCCATACTTTCTGCTCAAGCTTGAGCATACCCAATTGGTGACCAATGGTACTCAATAACTGGGCATCTGGGATTGGCGCCGTGAAAAAGTCGATACAGAAGTTCACGATAAATTGGCAAATGGTATCAGAGCTCAATTGCGATTCACGAATAAAGGCGAGCCATCTTACTTGCTTGTTGTTGCTCACGAGATTAGCGATACCGTTAAGGCTAAACTCATCATGACTAAGATCCACAATGCCAATGCAGGGGCCAATATCAGTAATTAAGGCATCGGCTTTTCGTAAATCTGCACACTGGGTACATTGCCAACCCACTTGTTCTAACACTGATAACCAGGGTTCGTACGCACCACCAACGACGATAAGAGAACCTGGTAAGGAATCCATCTTAAATTGAGTTCCCATCCTTCTTCCTTATTCTGTTTTTATTTTTTCAATCAGGCTAACACGAGTTAAACGAATCATACGGGTACAAAGTTGCCGCAAGATCGTATTCAGATCCGATACGTATAGTAATGAGACTATCTTAGATTTTTTGTCTCAATGGTAAGACTATGTCATAAATAATCATTTTTCGAATCAAGAGTGCGGTACGAGCTAGGTTTTGACGCTAAAAACCGAAAAAGCCACCCGAAGGTGGCTTTTAAATTACACGGGCAGTAACACCCCATAAGCGAAAATTACGCTTGTGGGCGCATTGCCGGGAACAAGATCACGTCACGGATTGTGTGCGTGTTAGTAAATAGCATCGCTAGACGATCGATACCAATACCTTGACCCGCTGTTGGCGGTAGGCCGTGCTCTAGTGCAGTAATGTAGTCCGCATCGTAGTACATAGCTTCGTCATCACCCGCGTCTTTTGCGTTAACTTGTGCTTTGAAACGCTCGTCTTGGTCTTGTGCATCGTTAAGCTCAGAGAAACCGTTCGCTACTTCACGGCCACCGATGAAGAACTCAAAGCGGTCTGTGAAGAATGGGTTGCTGTCGCTACGACGAGCCAGTGGAGAGATGTCCGCTGGGTAACCCGTGATGAACGTTGGTTGAATTAACTGAGGCTCAGCCGTTTCACCAAAGATCTCTTCAAGAAGCTGACCACATGTCCAGAACTTCTCAACGTAAAGACCCACTTCTTCTGCAATTTTAACCATCAATTCTCTGTTCTGAAGATCATCTTCAGTCAGAGCTTGAATGTTTGCATTTTCAGGTGTGTAGTGTTTGATTGCATCGAACATGCTCATGCGAGCGTAAGTGCCACCGAACTCAACTGTTTCGTCACCGTAAGGCATAGAAGTAGAACCAAGAACGTCCATCGCCGCTGTGCTTAGCATCTCTTCCGTTAGATCCATTAGATCTTTGTAGTCAGAGTACGCTTGGTAGAATTCCATCATTGTGAATTCTGGGTTGTGACGTGGAGAAAGACCTTCGTTACGGAAGTTACGGTTGATCTCGAATACACGGTCAAAACCACCAACTACTAGACGCTTAAGGTAAAGCTCAGGTGCAACACGTAGGTACATGTCGATGTCTAGTGCGTTGTGATGAGTGATGAATGGACGTGCTGTTGCACCGCCTGGGATCACGTGCATCATTGGCGTTTCAACTTCTAGGTAGCCTTTTGAGCTCATGAAGTTACGGATTGAAGACACAAGCTTAGAACGCACGATGAATGTGTTACGAGAGTCTTCGTTCACGATTAGATCAACGTAACGCTGACGGTAGCGCATCTCTTGGTCAGTTAGACCGTGGAACTTCTCTGGCAGAGGACGAAGTGCTTTGGTTAGCAATTCAAACTCTTCCATGTTCACGTAAAGGTCGCCTTTACCAGACTTGTGAAGCGCACCTTTAACACCGATGATGTCGCCGATATCTAGGCCTTGGTACTTCTCTTTCAGTACTTTTTGAACGTCTTTCGCTGCGTACGCTTGGATACGACCAGAAGTTTCTTGAATCGCTAGAAATGGACCACGCTTCGCCATAATACGACCTGCGATCGCAACGATGTGGTTAAGCTCTTCTAGCTCTTCCTTAGTCTTCTCACCGAATTCCGCTTGAAGATCGCCAGCTAGGTGCTCACGACGGAAATCATTTGGGTGACCGTTAGCTTTGCAGTTTTGGCGGATATGATCCAGCTTGCTACGGCGCTCAGCGATTAGTTTGTTCTCTTCAGGTGAAGAAGCTTCTTGTGCATTTTCGTTTTGAACAGCATCAGTCATTTGAGATGTACCCTGCTTTTATAATTTGGACAGCTATATTTTTGAAAATATAGGCATTTTTACCAATATTATTGGTAAAGCTTAATAGTTGATAAAGCTTACAGACCTGATTTCAGGCTAGCTTCAATAAACTTGTCTAAGTCACCGTCAAGAACCGCTTGAGTATTACGGTTTTCGATGCCGGTGCGTAAATCTTTGATACGTGAATCATCCAGCACGTAAGAGCGGATCTGACTGCCCCAACCGATGTCTGATTTCGTTTCTTCGCTCGCTTGTTTTTCAGCATTTTGCTTTTGAATCTCAAGTTCAAAAAGCTTAGCACGTAGCTGCTTCATCGCTTGATCTTTGTTCTTATGCTGCGAACGGTCATTCTGACACTGAACCACGGTGTTAGTTGGAACGTGAGTAATACGTACCGCCGATTCCGTGGTGTTTACGTGCTGACCACCAGCGCCAGAGGCACGGTATACGTCAATACGTAGGTCAGAAGGATTAATGTCGATCGTAATGTTGTCATCAATCTCAGGATAGATAAACGCAGAAGCAAATGAAGTATGACGACGACCACTTGAATCAAATGGTGACTTACGAACTAGACGGTGAACACCAGTCTCTGTGCGTAACCAACCGTAAGCGTACTCACCAGAGATACGTACTGTTGCGCCTTTAAGGCCAGCAACATCGCCATCAGACACTTCGATAACTTCAGTCTTGAAGCCTTTCGAATCTGCCCAACGCAAGTACATACGCAACATCATTGAAGTCCAGTCTTGAGCTTCTGTACCGCCCGAACCTGACTGTAAATCGATGTAGCAATCTGATGCGTCGTGATCACCAGAGAACATACGACGGAATTCCAATTTTTCTAACTTAGCTTCAAGCTCAGCTAGTTCTGGCTCAATTTCATCGAACGTTTCTTGATCTTCTTCTTCAACCGCAAGCTCTAATAGGCCATCAACATCCTCAACACCTTGGTCAAGTTGGTCGATCGTTTCTACTACCGCTTCCAATGCTGAACGCTCTTTTCCTAGCGCTTGAGCACGCTCAGGTTCGTTCCATACATCCGGTTGTTCTAATTCTGCGTTTACTTCTTCTAGACGCTCTTTCTTTGCGTCATAGTCAAAGATACCCCCTCAGGATATTTGTGCGCTCAGACACATCCTGCAGACGGTTTTTTATAGGATTGATTTCAAACATTTTAGCTCATCATTTATGAGTAGAATTTAACCGGAGAATTGTACTCAAAAGTGTGACGGAGATACAGAATTTTTTAGAGTGGTACACCAAGATTCAATAACTTAATCGGATATAAAATTGACGGGCAGAAAAAACACGTAAAATTTGTAAGGCAATAAAGGAAAACAAGCCCTGTTTTTGAACAGAGCTTGTTGGATTAGGTACTAAATGATGAACCTCATTCAGTGAACGATAACGCTATTTGGCTTCAACTATTTCGCTTCGATATGATCAATCATCAACTGCAACGATTGATTGCCACGAAACTCGTTAATATCAAGCTTAAACGCAAGATGTACCGTTTTCACTGAGGCATCAGGCCAGCGACGTAGGTCAACATTAAAGGCAATACCATCAATCATCACATTGGTCGGGTGGCCTTTATACAATGGCTCAAGCATTAACTTTAGGTGCTTTTCACCCACTAATTTTTGATGCAGAACTTTAAACTCACCATCAAAGATGGGCTCAGGGAAAGCTTGTCCCCACGGACCACCTGAACGCAATGTTTCAGCGGTATGCATTGAGAACTCTTCAGGTAGCAGCTCACCATCAGACAAGATAATGCCCTTAAGTGCCGTCTCACCGAGTTCTTTACGCACAACGTCATCAAACATCTTGCTGAATCGCTCGAAGTCTTTTTCCATAATGGTTAACCCGGCTGCCATTGCGTGACCACCAAACTTCAAGATCAGGCCAGGGTTTTGAGTGTCGATTCTGTCTAGCGCATCGCGCATGTGCAAACCTGGAATCGAACGACATGAACCCTTAATGCTACCTTCACCACCATCAGCAAATGCGATCACTGGGCGGTGATATTTGTCTTTGATACGCGAAGCTAGAATACCAATTACGCCTTGATGCCAATCACGTTGAAACAGAGCCAAACCAGAAGGCAAATCGTCTTTACCAAATTCAAGGCGCTCACAAAAAGCCATCGCTTCTTGTTTCATGCCCTCTTCGATCTCTTTACGTGTTTGGTTCAAGCCATCTAACTCGCTGGCCATTCGACGCGCGGCATGGATGTTATTACTCATTAGCAGCTCAACACCAAAGGACATGTCATCCAATCGGCCAGCCGCATTGATACGTGGACCAAGCGCAAAACCAAAATCGGAGGCAACTAAACGCTTAGCATCTCGCTTAGCAATTTCAATCAAGGCTTGAATACCCGGACGAGCTTTACCCGCACGAATGCGTTGTAGCCCTTGGTGGACCAAGATTCGGTTGTTTTCATCAAGTGGTACCACATCTGCAACAGTACCCAGAGCCACTAGGTCAATCAGTTCCATCAACTTGGGTTCTGTCATGCCGTGTTGAGCAAACCAGCCCAACTTACGCATATGAACACACAATGCCATCATCAGGTAAAAGGCGACACCCACACCGGCTAGCGCTTTTGAAGGAAATGCGCAGCTTTCTAGGTTGGGATTGACCATTGCATCTGCAATCGGTAATTCAGAACCAGGCAAGTGATGATCAGTAACCAGAACCTCTAGTCCTTTCTCTTTAGCGAAGCGAACACCGTCAATCGAAGAGACACCGTTGTCCACGGTCATGATCACTTCAGCACCGAGTTCGATCGCCTGTTCGACAACCTCAGGGCTCAAGCCATAACCATCTTCAAAACGGTTGGGTACTAGATAATCAACGTTAGAGCTGCCCAACATACGCAGAGCAAGCACAGACAACGCCGAACTGGTTGCGCCATCGGCATCAAAGTCACCAACAATGATGATGCGTTTTTGCTGCTGAATGGCTTTGAACAACAATTCAACCGCAGCATCAATGCCGCCCAGTTTTTGATAAGAGTGCAAGCCTTTCGCTGCTGTCTCTAGTTGGTCAGCACTGTCGATTCCACGACTCACATAAATACGCTTTAATAAGTCAGGTAAGTGAGCAGGTAAGACTGAAATGTCGACCTCAGGACGGCGTTGGATCTCTATCATATAAAAATGGGCCTGATATCAATCAGGCCACTCCTTAAATCAAAAACAGGGGGGAATAATAGGTAATAAAAAAATGAAGATTACTGCTCTAAACGCTGAATAAGTTGCGCCGGAGGTAAGTAACCACTCACCAACTCACCACTTGCTAGCACGATAGCCGGAGTGCCATTGATGCCAAGCTCACGACCGAGTTGGTATTGTTTAGCAATGATCTGCTTTTGCTCTGCTAGGTCTTTACCAGACGCTGGCATTTGACGATTGACTTTAGCATCATGCATAGCTGTTTTTGGATCATCAGACGCCCAGATTGCCGCCATTTGATCGGCAACTTGCCCTGTCGCACCTTGGCGTGGGTAAGCCATGTAACGAACGGTGATACCCAGATCGTTGTAGCCTTGCATTTGACTGTGCAGACGAACACAGTAGCCACAAGTAATGTCAGTAAATACCGTCACAACGTACTTTTCGTTATCTGCTTTGTATTCGATAACCGTATCCGACATCGCTGCTACTTTTTCAGCATTCAGTGGAGCCTGACGCTCAGCCAAAACATCACTGAACTTACCGTTTTCATCCAAAGAGTAAAGTGTACCGGCTAGAAAATGATCGCCCTCTGGAGAAGAAAAGATAATACCGCTGTTGGTTTGAACTTCTAAAAGACCATCGATATCCGAAGGAACAATCTTATCGACCTTAATACCGATTTTTTCAAAACGCTTAGTTAACGCAGCTGTATCAATAGCTTGAGCTGGAGCAGCTTCTACGGCTGTTGATATTGTTTCTACTTTCGCTTCTGATGCATTACATGCAGTAATCATGAGAGGAAGCGCTAGTAGAGGAAGACGGCGTAATACGCTCATTAGGTTCACCTTAAAAATAAATGGATTTAAGCACGTGGGTGATGCTGAGCGTGAATTTGCTTCAGCCTTTCAGTCGCCACGTGAGTATAAATTTGGGTGGTCGATAAGTCACTATGTCCAAGCAACATCTGTACGACCCTGAGATCGGCACCATAGTTCAGTAAATGAGTGGCAAAAGCATGTCTCAATACGTGTGGTGACAATAGATCCGTGTCGATACCAGCGATAACCGAATAATGCTTGATACGATACCAGAACGTTTGACGAGTCATTTGCTTCGCGCGTTTACTCGGAAAAACCACATCCGAGCTGTTATCACCGAGTAATTGTGGGCGACCTTGTTCAATAAAAGTCTCTATCCAATCGACGGCGTTTTCGCCCATTGGCACCAAGCGTTCTTTACCGCCCTTACCAATAACACGCACCACGCCCTGTCTTAGGCTGATGTTTTCCATCGTCAAACTGACGAGTTCCGTAACACGCAGACCAGTTGCATAGAGTAACTCAAGCATCGCTTTATCGCGAAGCTCGATTGGATCGTTTGGATCTGGCGCTTCAAGCAGCGAATCCACTTGCTCTTCACTCAAATCTTTTGGCAAGCGCTTCGGCAGTTTTGGACTGATCAACAGCGCACTAGGATCGTCGGCTCTTACTTTCTCGCGGTGTAGATATTGAAACAAGCGACGAATGGCCGACAACATACGAGCACGGGAAGTCTGCTTAAAGTCAGCATCGGCTAACCAACCTTGATAATCCTGTAGTCCTGAAAGACTAATAAAATCGAGGCGGTAATTGTTCTTTTCCATCCACGTTAGAAGCTTAGACAGGTCGGTACGGTACGAGACAAGCGTATTCTCCGATAATCCTCGCTCCATCCACATAGCATCTAAAAACTGTTCTACTAGACCGTGGTCTGCGCTCTGCCCTTGAGGCGACTGCATAGTGTTACTCACAATATTGGAAACTGTTTTGAGAGTATGCCAGAGCAAATATGAATGCCATAAAAATTACGACTTGAGCGGATAATCGCTGCAATCGAAGTCGATTTATGGTTAGAATTCGCCATCTGAAATTAAAATTGAACGTTTGCTATGAAAATTGGATTATTTTACGGCTCAACCACCTGCTACACAGAAATGGCAGCAGAGAAAATTCGCGGCATTATTGGTGAAGACCTAGTTGATATCCATAACGTGAAAGAAACCCCTCTTTCATTGATGGCGGACTACGATCTTTTACTGCTCGGCATCTCAACTTGGGACTTCGGTGAAATCCAAGAAGATTGGAATGAACTGTGGGAAGACATTGCAACCACGCCAATGAAAGGCAAGGTTGTAGCGCTGTTTGGTTTAGGTGACCAAGAAGGCTACGGCGAGTGGTTCTTAGATGCGATGGGTCTATTGCATGATGAGCTGAAAATCGCTGGCGCAGAGTTTGTCGGTTTCTGGCCAAACGATGACAGCTACGAGTTCGAAGCGTCTAAAGCTCTCACTGAAGACCAATCTCAATTCGTTGGTTTGGCGCTTGATGAAGATTCACAATACGAACTGAGCGACGACCGTATCGCTAGCTGGGTTGAACAAGTACTGGTTGAGTACAGCGAAAAGCTATAACCAAACAGAAGTACACTCAGCTAAGTAACTCAGTAGCGAAGTAGCGAAGTAGCGAAGTAGCAGAATATTAAAAGATCACAGAATACAAAAAGGCCTCATTACTGCGAAGTAATGAGGCCTTTTCTATTTCATGTCGAAGGACAATGTCATCTCAACGGAAGATTAAACAGTCTCTTCAGCCATCTCTTGCTCTGTTGATTTACCAACGAAGAACATACAGATGATTGCGGCAGTCGTTGGAAGCAACCAACCCATACCGATTTCGAACAATGGCAGCATGTTCATTGCAGATACATCCATACCTGCAACTTTAGCACCATCGATAAGAGCAAACAGTAGAGACACTAATACCACTGCGCGGTAAGCCGCTTTTGGATTAGGGAAACGGCTGCGCAAGAATGTCAGTGCGACCAATGCGATTGCTACTGGATAAAGTGCAAACAGAACTGGAACAGACAGAGAAATTAACTGAGAAAGGCCAACGTTCGCTACGGTTGCACAAGCTACACCGTTGATGATTACCCAGGTCTTGTAAGACAAAGGTGTTAGCGAGCTGAAGTAATCAGAACATGCTGATACAAGGCCAATCGCCGTCGTTAGACAAGCCAATAGTACGATCACAGAAAGCACGAGTTGACCTGAAGGGCCAAACAAAGATTGGACGTATAGGCTTAAGATAGCGCCGCCATTATCTGCACCCGCTGCAACTGTTGCGCTTGTTGCGCCCAGGAAGAACAGAGAGATGTAAACAAATGCTAGACCCGCTGCGGCAATACAACCCGCACTAATTAGGTACTTAGTTGTTGCTGCGCGGTCAGTCACGCCTTTACTGCGAATTGCGTCAACAATCAGCATACCAAACATCAAAGCAGCAAAAGTATCCATGGTGTTGTAGCCTTCAAGGAAACCTTTGGTCAGTGGCTGAGTGATGTACTCACCGTGAGCCGCAAGGACATCACCTTGTGGGTTAATGAACACAGCAACTGCCAGTACAACCAAACCAACGAATAGTGCAGGCGTAAGTACCTTGCCAATAACGTCAATAAGCTTACCTTGTGACCATGAGAAGAACATCGCTACCACAAAAAATGCAATCGAAAAGAGAGTTAGATGAACTTGAGTCGCATCAATGAAGAACGGCTTTACCGCCATCTCATAAGCAACAAGACCGGTACGTGGTGCAGCAAATGCGGGACCGATGATGATGAAGATCAGCACAGCCATGATAGTTGCTGCTTGCTTAGGAAGATCTTTGGTTAGATGACCCCATGAACCACCCGCCACTGCGACCGCGACGATAGTGATTAACGGCAGACCAACGGCAGTCAGCAGAAAACCAGACATCGCTGGAAGAAAGTGATCACCAGCTAATTGGCCAGCTAGAGGTGGGAAGATGATGTTACCCGCACCTAAGAAAAACGCAAAAAGCATAAAGCCCAATGCCATTATATCTGTTAGTTTTAGACTCTGTTTCACAGATAATCCTTAATTATATTTATGAGTTTATGTTGTGCTTACATGAATGTTACAGCGAGAAGCTGCCAATCAATCTTTAAAATAGTCGCGCATAATGACGAAACACTCGGCTAGCTGCAAGTCACCATAAAAAAACACCATATAAATTTGCATATATAAACAAAAAGTAGTGAATTAAACTAAATATATGCAGATTAACATAATTATTAACCAATCATTGTTAGCAACAATAGATAAGCAATTAGAATATTAATTTACACAAATAGTTAACATTAGAGCTAATCACTTAAAATATCTCGATAATCAGAATATTCATGAAAGACAAAACGATAAATACTAAAAGCTTCAATTTTAAGAGGTTCTCTATTTACGGAGGACAGAGCGGCATGCCTGTTAGCACCGATGGAGTACTACTCGGATCATGGATTAACCTTGCCCCTGAATCATTAGTACTCGATATAGGGACAGGAACAGGTCTGTTGGCCTTGATGGCTGCGCAGCGTTTTGAGGATGCTTCAATCTCTGCGATCGATATTGATCAGCACGCCATTGATGCTGCCACAGTCAATATTGAGCAGTCGCCTTGGCAAGATCGTATCTCCCTTCATCACGACAGCGTGTTAACCACGGATTTCTCGCAACAATTTGATGCCATAATTTGTAATCCGCCCTACTTCAACTCTGGTGAACAGGCACAGCAAAGTCAAAGAGCCACCGCTAGACACACCGACAGCTTGGATCACCTTCAACTTGCCCAGTGTTGTTTCGAGATAACAACTGATGCCGCCACCGCCAGTTTTATACTGCCGACGCCCGAAGGAGAAGGCTTCATCAAACTTGCCGAGCAATGTGGTTGGTACCTAGCAAAGCGCCTTGATGTGAAAACAACCGACAAAAAACCGCCCAGCAGAATCCTGTTTGAACTATCTAAAGATCCTGTTAGCGAGCAAGATTTGCAGCGTGAATCGCTTACGATCCATCACGATGGCGGTTATAGCGAGGCATTTATTGCCCTTACTAAAGATTTTTATCTCAAGATGTAGCAAATACCATGTGATCCTAATCACTAATGCTTCTATAATGTCCGACTACTCTTTTTTATCGTCTGCTTTTTGAGGCAGAAACATTTATTGCTTGTGGAGAAACAACAGTGATCAGAACCTTTGCAGAACTCGATCTAAACCAAGAGCTGCTTAAAGCAATTGACGAAATGGGCTACGAACGCCCAACACAGATACAAGCTGAAGCAATCCCACAAGCGTTAGATGGAAGAGACGTTTTGGCTTCTGCGCCAACAGGTACTGGTAAAACAGCATCATTTGTATTGCCAGCACTGCAATACCTACTGGATTTCCCACGTAAGAAATCTGGCCCTGCACGTATGCTTATCCTGACGCCAACGCGTGAGCTAGCAATGCAGATCACCGAACAAGCACGTGAGCTTGCTAAATACACCAGCCTAAATATCTTTACGATCACGGGCGGTGTGATGTACCAAGAGCACGCAGATATCTTAAGCACGACTCAAGATATCGTAGTCGCAACACCTGGTCGTCTGATGGAATACATTGAAGGCGAGCGTTTTGACTGCCGTGCGATTGAATGGCTGGTTCTCGATGAAGCTGACCGTATGCTAGACATGGGCTTTGGTCCTGTTGTTGACCGTCTGTCTGCAGAGTGTCGCTGGCGTAAACAAACTTTACTTTTCTCAGCAACGCTAGAAGGTAAAGGTATTGAAGGTTTCACTGAAGACCTTCTGAAAAATCCAGCAGAGATCGATGCAAAATCGTCATTGCGTGAACGTAAGAAGATAACTCAATGGTATCACCGTGCCGATTCAGCTAAGCACAAGCTTGATATCCTAAAACATATCATCACAGAGCAAGCTGAACGCAGCATCATCTTCTTGAAGACTCGTGACCGCCTAGGTGACCTACGAGCTCAATTAGAAAGTGCACAGATCCCTTGTGTATGGATCCAAGGTGAAATGCCTCAAGATCGTCGTAACAACGCGATTTCTCGTTTCCGCGACGGTTCTATCAACGTACTGCTGGCAACGGACGTCGCAGCTCGTGGTATCGACCTTCCAGATGTGAGCCACGTTATTAACTACGACATGCCACGTACTGCAGATGTTTACCTACACCGTATCGGCCGTACGGCTCGTGCAGGTAAGAAAGGTAACGCGGTTTCTATCATTGAAGCGCACGATCAGCTAATGATTGAACGTGTGGCTCGTTACACTGAAGATGCGATCAAAGAACGCTTCATCGAAGGCATGCGTCCAACGCATAAGAAAGCCGCGGTAACGAAGAAAAAGAAACCGAAGAAAGAAGATAAGAAAGCGGTAGCGAAGCAAAAAATTGCTAAGAAAAAGAAAATCGCTAAGAAAAAGAAAGCCGTTAAGAACAAGTAATCTAACCGCCTTTCAATGATTCAATAAAAAGCCCCATGCAGTTATCTGCATGGGGCTTTTCTCTATCTGGCCTGTCTCGGTCTCTAATATTAACTACAGGCTAAAACCGAGAGTAACTCGTTAGCCAAGGGCTGTTAGTTTTGCTCTTCACGCTTGAAGACTAACTCTTTCGCGTTCGACTCTTCTTCAACGAAGTAGTAACCTGCGGTATCAAACTTGGTTAGCGCTTCCACTGAATCGATTTTGTTCTCAATGATGTAGCGAGCCATCATGCCACGCGCTTTTTTCGCGTAAAAACTGATCACCTTGTATTGGCCATTCTTACAATCTTTAAAAACTGGCGTGATGATTTGACCATCAAGGCTCTTCGGCTTCACCGCTTTAAAGTATTCGTTCGATGCTAGGTTAATCAACACATTGTCGCCTTGAGCATTCAGCGCTTCATTCAGCTTATCTGTGATGATGTTACCCCAGAACTGGTACAAGTTAGTACCACGAGCATTGGCCAAACGTGTACCCATCTCTAGGCGGTATGGCTGCATCAGATCTAACGGCTTAAGCAAGCCATATAACCCAGAAAGCATGCGCAGGTGATTCTGTGCGTAGTCAAAATCATCGTCCGACAGTGTTTCAGCATCTAAGCCTGTGTAGACGTCACCTTTGAACGCCAAAATAGCTTGGCGAGCATTCTCTTGGGTAAAGGTCTCACTCCATTGCTCAAAGCGCGCTACGTTCAGCCCAGCAATCTTATCGCTTACCTTCATCAGTGCTGATACATCAGCAGGTGTCAGCTTACGACACACTTCAATAAGCTCTGCAGAGTGCTCAACAAACTCTGGCTGGCTGAAGCGCTCAGTCGCTAATGGTGATTCGTAATCTAATGTCTTGGCTGGAGAAACGACAACTAACATAACTTTACCCTAATCGGTTATCTAACTGGATGCAGCTAGAGTATAGAAAAAACATCAACTTGTCTTTATGACTCTTCCTATTACTTTGATAGACAGATCTAGCTGTAAGTCGCTTACAAAGAAGAATCTCTTACAAAGAAAAATCGATAATAAAGAAAATATCGCAGGCAAAGAAAAAGGCTAAGGTCGAAACCTTAGCCTTTCTAATGATTTTAGGATGAGTGATGAATCACTCCAACAAGATTACTTCTTCTTGTTGTTAACCCAAATACCATCTTCCAATTGAGCCTTAAGCTCTGGGAAATCATCCGCATCGAACGTGGGTACTTTACCCGCGTCTAATTGACGGTTGTAGTCTTTCGCTAGCTTAATCACGATACCCGACAGCAAGATGATCGCTACCAAGTTCACAATCGCCATTAGGCCCATCGATACGTCAGCTAATGCCCATACCGTTGGCAGTGTCGCGAGAGAACCGAACATAACCATACCCAGTACAACGATACGGAACAGCACTAGGCCCTTCTTGTTGTTGTGCTCTAAGAAGATAAGGTTTGTTTCTGCGTACGAGTAGTTTGCAATGATTGAAGTGAAAGCGAAGAAGAAAATCGCTACCGCTACAAAGATACCACCCCATTCGCCGACTTGTGCTGTTAGTGCACGTTGCGTTAGTTCGATACCCGTTACTTCACCGTGCGGTACATACTCACCAGACATCAGGATGATAGCTACTGTTGCAGAACAGATAACAATTGTGTCCATGAACACACCTAGCATTTGCACATAACCTTGTGATGCTGGATGCGGTGGGTAAGGCGTAGCAGAAGCTGCTGCGTTTGGCGCAGAACCCATACCCGCTTCGTTCGAGAACAAACCACGTTTGATGCCGTTAATCATCGCTTGTGCGATTGCGTAACCTAGGCCACCCGCTGCTGCTTCTTGCAGACCGAATGCACTCTTGAAGATAAGAGCCAGAACTTCAGGCACTTTCTCAATGTTCATTAGCATTACGTAGATAGCGATAGCTAAGTAAGCCAGTGCCATAATTGGAACAATGATTTCTGCAGTGCGAGCAATCTTACGGATACCACCAAAGATAACGAATGCAGAGATAATTACGATACCAACACCAACGTAGCTGCGCTCAAAGTCGAATGCCGTGTTCATTGCGCTTGCAATCGCGTTCGCTTGAACCGCGTTGAATACAAGACCGAATGCAATGATTAGGAAGATAGAGAATAGAACCCCCATCCAACGCATACCTAGGCCTTTCTCCATGTAGTATGCAGGGCCGCCGCGGTAGTTACCGTCGTTATCACGCGTTTTGTATAGCTGTGCCAGTGTGCTTTCTGCAAACGATGTTGCCATACCTAGCATGGCAATTAGCCACATCCAGAAGATAGCGCCAGGGCCACCAGCGGTTAGTGCTACAGCAACACCAGCCATGTTACCCGTACCGACACGTGCTGCTAGACTAGTACAAAGTGCTTGGAAAGAGGAGATACCTGCACTGTCTGCTTTACGGCTGTTTCTAAGAACAGAAAACATGTGGCCGAAATGGCGGAATTGAATGAAACCTAGTCGTACAGTGAAGTAGATACCCACACCAACGAGTAAGTAAACTAAGATAGATCCCCAAAGGAGATCGTTCATCAAATTGATTAAGTCTGTCACGTGAACCTCGTAATTGAGTTTAAGCACCGATCTTGCTTCCTAGCCTTCCTCTAGATCACCTATGCCAGTGTCAATAGTTGTGTCGGCATTAGATTTATATTTATTTGTTGCGATCTAGATTGTAAATGTCGCTTCATGCATCCATTTTACGTATCGGTGTATTTTTTGACGGGCGGATAATGCAGCGAGACGGCCTAAAAATCAATATGAAAATAAACACATATTAAAATGACATTTCACTAATAATACACCTTTTGTTAACACAACTTTCAACAATAGCGCCTAATAAAAATCACATTGTCAGGACATAATATCAACAAAAACTAAGGTACTATAAAAACAAAAACACCATCCCGTAAAAATGACGTCAGCCTAGGTTTTACAAGGTATAGTGAAGATCTGTGTTTTTTTCTAGGGTAATGAGATCCCTATACTACACGGCACAATGCGCACTTAAATGCACTGTAGTCAAAATGCTATTCCATTTGCACAATGAATTAACATTCAATCCCCCCTAATTTAATCGTTTACTTAAGTTTGTTTGCTTGTTTTTTGTACACAAAAATCCCCGAAATGTGTGAGCATGCATAATAAAACAAAACAAAATCTTCATACACTTGAAACAAATGAGAAACAAATCAAGGTTATTGTGAACTTAAATATGATATTTAATGGTTCGTAAGAACGAATCCCACGGAAGGAGATATGCTTATGGATAGCTTTCAATTCGATGAATTATCAGAACTAGAAATGCCTCGTACCACTCAAAAAACACGCTCTAAACCACTCAAACGTAAATGGCGTGAAATTGAGGCAATCAATGATCGTAGACAGCTTGAGAAAGAGCTTAGAGAGATGAACCTAGGTCTCGATTTTAGCCTTGACGATATAAAGCTTTAATCAGCACGATAAGAAATCAGATAGCAAAAAGCACCTGTATAGGTGCCTTTTTTATTTTACGAGGTATTTAATCCGCTCAAAGCGTCATTTGGGAACTAGCCCTCTAAAATAGAGAGCATCTAAAATAGTCACGCTTCAACATGACAACTGGCTAAACGCACTCTTGTTCATTTTGTCGAACACGAGCCGCGAGTTGGCGGTACTCATCAGCAATTGTCTCTCCAAAGACAGGGTCGTCTTCAGGTTGAAGCCATTGAGACTCCACCTCTTGCCAATCTTTAACTGTGAACGACTCAACAATCATTGGTAACACATGCTTCTCTTCATATTCCATGTGTTTTCGTTGAGCTTTAACAAAAGCTTCAAGCTGCTCAATAAATACTTGTTGAGGAACCACCGCATCTTGAAGGATCATATCGACCACACCTAAAAAGTCCGCCGTTTTCTCGGAAAGCAATTGATGCTCCAGTTCCAAGTCTTCAATCACTTGATCACTGCCATATTGCTTTAGGTAGTAACGATAAATAACATCTTCTTTCGGGTGATGCACCTTGTCTGAATGGTTCATCAGATAATGAACCACCTCTGCGATCAGGCTATAGTTTATTTCTCGCTCTTGTTTTAGAAACTCTAACTTATTGTTGAGTATCGCTAGCAAACGAGCCATATAGCCATGCTCTCGTCTTATCCTTTCAATCATCATAGTATTGCACTCCATTACACCTACTGTTTATAAGTGTATATGAAGATAGCAATTTGTGGTTTGACCCTGCTCAGAAAACCATCAATCTACAGTGCCAGTGGTAATGTCCAATCGATAGGCTGTTGATTAATAGAAGAGAGTAGCTCGTTGGTCATCGAAAAATGCTGACAACCGAAGAAACCACGGCGTGCTGATAATGGTGATGGATGAGGCGCAACCAACACATGGTGCTTATCTGCATCAATCGCTTGGCCTTTCTTCTGGGCGTGTGCGCCCCACAACAAGAAGATAATCGGTTCAGAGCGCTGATTGAGCTCTGCAATAATGGCATCGGTAAAGGTTTCCCAACCACACTTAGCATGTGAGTGGGCTTTTGCCTCTTCTACTGTAAGGACAGTGTTCAACATCAACACCCCTTGAGATGCCCAAGAATCGAGGTAGCCATGGCTCGGGATCTCAAAGCCCTCTATATCTTGTGCAAGCTCTTTGTACATATTACGTAGAGAAGGAGGGATTTTTACACCTGGCAGTACAGAAAAAGCTAAGCCATGAGCTTGGTTAGCGCCGTGATAAGGATCTTGCCCTAGGATAACCACGCGTACGGACTCGAAAGGCGTCATATCGAAGGCACTGAACACCTGCTCTTGAGGAGGGTAGACGGTTTTCCCACTATTGCGTTGCTGTTCAACAAACGCGAGGACACTCTGAAAGTACTCTTTGTCACGTTCATCATTAATAATGGATTCCCAAGTCTTTGGTGCGCTCATCGTTTTACTTCCCAATCATCAAGGTTTCTAGGGGCTTTCGCCAGACAAAAAATAGCTGTATCGGCTAACTGTCCTAAATAAGGCTTTAGGGCGTGTTGACCTTTCGTGGTTAAATTTTGTTCGAGATAAAAGCGTTTTAATC
>NZ_JBFSRZ010000024.1:0-71770 GCF_041466065.1 Vibrio sp. 10N.239.312.C11 | reverse complement strand
AGCTACACATCAAAGCCTCTGCCTTGTATAAATACCCAGCAACTCGCTGCAAAAACCAGCTCGAAAGATCAACACGCCCTAATTTCAACCCAAAAACTTTTTTGTAATGACTGATGGCGTGATAAATAACGGTGTAATAGATGGATGCTCGTGTAATAACAACAGAAACTTTACCTCTAAGACTTGGGTTAACAATGTGGTCTCATTCTGAGTGGCAAAGTCAGTTTTATGGCAAAGGAACAAAACCCGCTGAGCGCTTAGAAAAATACACCCAAGTTTTTCATACCGTTGAAGGCAACACGACTTTCTATGCGACACCCAGTGTCTCAACGGTCAATAACTGGAAAGCCGCGAGTCACGATGATTTCAAGTTTACTTTTAAGCTGCCTAAGTTCATCACCCACCAGCAGCACTTAAAACATTGCCAAGCCGAACTCAAAGAATTTCTGCTCACCATGTCGCCCCTACTTAGGCGCATTGGTCAGTGGACGATTCAATTGCCCCATAGCTTCGAACCCAGCATGCTTCCTGCCCTGCAAAAATTTTGTACCTTGTTTCCAAAAGACATGCAGCTCGGCGTTGAAGTTCGTCACCTTGGTTTCTTTGATAAAGGCGATGCCGAAAAACGTTTCAATCATTGGTTGATAGAAGAAGGGATCAATCGCATCATTATGGATAGCCGTCCTGTTTTCTCCGCACCACCAACCACAGAAGCGGTGATCGACGCGCATCAAAAGAAACCACGTGTTCCGGTTCATGCCATTGCGACGGCAAACAATCCGATGGTTCGCTTTATTGGTCATCCAGATCAGGAACCCAATCTGGCTTTCTTTAAACCTTGGTTCGCGAAATTACCGACTTGGTTAAACGAAGGAAAACAACCTTATTTAATGATCCACACCCCAGACAATAATCACGCCCCTGAGTTGGCGATTGCTATCTATAAGCAATTACAGACGCAAGTTGCTGAACACACAAAGATAACCTTGCCTAATTTGGCGGAGTTTCCTGCTCAAAAAGGCGACCATCAAATCTCGATGTTTTGATAGTAAACAACTACTAACACACGTTCACTTTCATCAATCTCAGTTTTCGTGACACAAGCCATTTTTTTACGTAAAATACGTCCCCTTTTATTTGGTATGAATTTTGTGCCAATTACGCTGACTGTCGAGAGAAAATGCCATGAGCAACACAGACAATATCTTTTCCGCTCCTATTGATAAAATTGGAGACTTCACCTTTGATGCAAGGGTTGCTGAAGTATTTCCGGATATGATTCAACGCTCGGTGCCTGGTTATAGCAATATCATCTCTGCAATCGGCATGCTGGCTGAACGCTTTGTAAAGCCACATTCAAATATTTTCGATCTTGGCTGCTCGCTTGGTGCTGCGACACTTTCTATGCGTCGTCACATTCAGCAAGAAGGCTGCACGATTTTCGCTATCGATAATTCAGAAGCCATGGTTGAACGCTGTAAGCTGCATGTAAACGCCTACCGCAGTGACACACCGGTAGAAGTGATTGAAGCCGACATCCGTGAAGTGGAAATCAAAGACGCCTCTGTTGTGGTGCTTAACTTTACACTGCAATTTCTGTCTCCTGACGACCGATACGCTCTGCTTGAAAAAATTCATGCAGGCTTACGCCCGGGCGGAATCTTAATCCTTTCTGAAAAGTACGTATTCGAAGACGAAAGTTCAAATGAACTGCTTATCGACCTGCACCATGACTTCAAGCGTGCAAACGGATACAGCGAGCTTGAAGTCAGCCAGAAACGTAGCGCAATTGAAAACGTGATGCGTCCTGACTCGATTACAGTTCACAAGCAACGTTTTGAAAAGATTGGCTTCTCAAGTAGCGAAGTGTGGTTCCAATGCTTCAACTTCGGTTCAATGTTCGCGATTAAATAGCGCACATACCCAGTCAGCTAGTACTAAAACGTCATCCTCAAGAGCGAGGAACGAGCGAGTTGGGGATCTCTATCAAGTACGATAAACCGAGACTCCCTATCATGTTCGTCCCTCACTGTAGGGAATGACAAATTTAATTTCTATTTTAGGGTTTATTGACCCTATTAACTCAGTGAAAAACTATGTTTAATTTTGCCAATTTTTATCAACTCATTGCCCAAGACACTCGCCTTCAGCCGTGGCTTAATGTTCTTCCTCAACAGCTGACGGATTGGCAAAATGCAGAACACGGCGACTTCGACCGTTGGTTACGTGCACTGAATAAAATCCCGCAAGGTGTACCTGATCAAGTTGATCTGAAAAACTCAGTGACGATTGGCAGCTCTACACCGTTCCACACGGGTGAACTTAAAAAGTTAGAAAGCTTACTGAAGACTTTCCACCCTTGGAGAAAAGGCCCTTACACAGTTCACGACATTCACATCGATACAGAATGGCGCAGTGACTGGAAATGGGATCGTGTGCTTCCACATATCTCTCCATTGAAAAACCGTTCGGTTCTCGATGTAGGTTGTGGCAACGGCTACCACATGTGGCGCATGCTAGGTGAAGGTGCTCGCTTAACGGTGGGTATCGACCCTTCTCACTTATTCTTGGTTCAGTTTGAAGCCATTCGTAAATTGATGGGCGACGACCAACGTGCTCACCTATTACCTCTAGGTATTGAGCAACTGCCAAAACTGGAAGCTTACGACACTGTATTCAGCATGGGCGTGCTTTACCACCGCCGTTCACCACTTGATCATTTGATTCAACTAAAAGACCAATTGGTATCTGGTGGCGAACTGGTACTTGAAACGTTAGTGATTGAAGGTGACGAAAACGCTGTTCTTGTGCCTGTAGATCGCTACGCGCAAATGAGAAACGTTTACTTCTTCCCATCTGCACGCGCACTGAAACGCTGGCTTGAACAGGTAGGCTTTGAAGACGTGCGTATCGTTGATGAAAATGTTACAACGATTGGCGAACAACGCACAACGGAGTGGATGACACACAACTCTCTACCGGATTACTTAGACCCTAATGATCCAAGTAAAACCGTAGAAGGTCACCCAGCACCAAGGCGTGCGATTCTAGTAGCGACAAAACCTTAAGCTCTGTTACACAAAACCATAAGCTCTGTCGTCATACAGCCACCGTTATTTATATGTGGGAATTTTGATAAAAAAGAGAACTAATTGTACAAAAGTTGCGCTCATGTTTAATAAGTGAGCGCCCTTAAGTGACAATAATTTTCGTAGCGCTCACATTGCGATTCAATATGACCAGACTCTTACAATAGGATGCTTCACGCATCCTTTTTTGTGGGATAAACTTCTAAATAGTCTGAACTATTCTCTAATTTCCAAAGGTTTTTATATGTTTAAGCGATTATCGCCTATCGTGGCGGTTGGTTTGCTCTCTGGTTGCACCCTCACGAGCGGTGCTACCTACCATCAAGAAACTCTCGACGCTATTTCCCGCTCAGAGACAAACATCGCAAACAAGGTTCAAAATCTTGAACTGCAGCTAAGTAATCAAAGTGATTATATTGAAAGCTTGGAAGACGAAATTACCACTCTTTCTAGTCAATTAGATGTTCACCTGACCAGTATGGAACACAGGGTCATTGAAGAGCTAAAAGAAGCCGAGCCTGTTGCCGTTGCAGCTGCACCTACCGCTCCTACATCACAGCCGACTATTCTAGGCGGTATTGAAAAAGTATCGATCGACTCTATCAAACAAAGCTTCGATGCTCGTGTTGATACTGGCGCAACCACCTCTTCTTTAAATGCCGTCGACATCAAAGAATTCGAACGCAACGGTAAAGATTGGGTTAAGTTCCATTTGGCAGATAAAGCACAAGCAAAAGAAGACCAAAAATGGATCGAAGCGCCCGTTGTACGTTATGTGAAAATCCGTCAATCGACGAATGATCAAACAGAACGTCGAGCTGTGATCGAATTATGGGTAAAAGTCGGAAAAATCCATGAAAAAGCGCAATTTACATTGGCGGATCGCTCTCAAATGAGTCACCCTGTATTACTAGGGCGCGAATTTATCAAAGACATAGCGCTAGTAGATGTAAGTAAAAAGTACGTACAAACGGAAGTTAAATAACAATAGTAGGGTAAGCTATGACGTCAAGAATTCCATTTTATATTTCTATATTCCTGCTCATCGTGGCAGGTATAACTCTGAGTATGTTCAGACATACAACCTACGGTGTACCCTGGACTCCAGGCGAAACTAATCAGGTTTGGGACATTGAAGCTCGTATCGAATTCAATGCAGTGGGCAAAGAAGCAAAAGTTTCACTAGCCGCACCTCACACACAGTCTAACTTTACACTTATCGGCGAGTCAGCTTCATCACCAGGCTACGGCATTTCATACTTGAATACAGATTCAGGTCGCCGTGCTGAGTGGTCAATTCGTCACGCAGATGGTCCGCAGACTATCTACTACAAGACACAGTTCTTAGTCGATAGCCAAGCGAACGTTACCTCAACACCTCCAGAAGGTGATGTGGCTCAACCAAGCTTTGATGGTCCTGAAGAAGCCGCGGCCCTTGCTTTGATTGACAGAGCAACCAAGCGCTCAGCAGACAACATCACCTTTACTCGTGAGTTAATCAAAACGCTTAACGATCCAGACAGCCAAAACTCAGCGCTGATTCTGAATAACATGACCAAAGTGGAAGCGACACACAAGCTACTTTCTGCCGCTAAAATCCACAACAAAGTCGTCGGTGTTATTGAACTGGAAGACGGACGTCGTCGCCAATCAATCCAACACATGAACCAAATTTGGGATAATAACCAGTGGGTTCTATTCTCTCCTGAATCTAGCGAGCAGCAAGTTCAACCAAACCTGTTAATTTGGGATGAATCAAATGTATCTCTATTAGACGTGGTTGGCGGTCAGAACAGTAAAGTTCACTTCTCTATGATTGCTCAGGAAGTTACTCCAACTGAAGCAACCAACAGTAAAGTATCAGCGGATCAACTGTTAAACCTTTCCATTCATAGTCTACCGCTAGAAGAGCAAGCGATGTTTAAAACCATCATGCTGATTCCTATCGGTGCTCTGATTGTTGTGTTCCTACGTGTCATCATAGGTCTTAAGACTTCTGGTACGTTCATGCCCGTTCTGATTGCTGTGGCATTCGTTCAAACACAGTTGGTTACCGGTATTGTTGGCTTCCTACTGATTGTCGGTACCGGTCTTGTAATACGAAGTTACTTATCCAAACTCAACCTATTGCTCGTGGCCAGGATATCCGCTGTAATTATTACAGTAATTATGATTATTTCGATATTTACTGTAGTCGCGTTTAAAATCGGACTTACAGAAGGCCTATCAATTACGTTCTTCCCAATGATTATCTTGTCTTGGACTATCGAACGTATGTCTATCCTTTGGGAAGAAGAAGGCGCGAAAGAAGTTGTACTTCAAGGTGGCGGCTCTCTATTTACCGCGGTGCTTGTTTACTTAGGTATGACTAACCCGTTCATTCAGCACTTAACGTTTAACTTTATTGGTTTACAGCTTGTTATTCTAGCGACCATCTTGTTACTAGGTAACTACACAGGCTACCGTCTAACCGAGCTTCGTCGCTTTAAACCGCTAGCGGAGGACTAAGTTATGTTTGATCAATTTACTTCACCGTTTAAGTTGAAAGACAAAGGCATAATGGGAATGAACAAGCGTAACCATAGTTATATTGGCCGCTACAATGATCGTTCCAAGTACCCACTCGTTGATGACAAGCTTAAGACTAAAATCATTGCTGAACAGGCTGGCGCCACCGTGCCAAAGCTTATTGGCGTTATTAGTCACCAAGCTGAAGTAAAAACAATCCACAAGATGGTTAAAGAGTGGCCGGGCTTTGTAATCAAGCCCGCTCAAGGCAGTGGTGGTAAAGGCATCCTTGTTGTGATCTCTCATAAAGATGGGGTTTACACCAAACCATCGGGTTCTACTATCAATGAAGAAGATGTAGAGCGCCATATCAGTAACGCGCTCGCGGGCCTTTTCTCGCTGGGTGGCAAGAACGATGTGGCCGTAGTTGAAAACCTCATCAAGTTTGATGAGTGTTTTGAAGGCTTCAGCTACGAAGGTGTGCCAGACGTACGAATCATCGTATTCAAAGGCTACCCTGTGATGGCGATGATGCGTCTGTCCACTTCAGATTCAGATGGTAAGGCTAACTTGCACCAAGGTGCTGTTGGTGTGGGTATAGACATTGCGACAGGTAAAGCGGTTCGAGCGGTTCAGTTCGATCAGCCTGTTACACACCATCCAGATACGGGTAAAGAACTCGCGTTATTACAAGTTCCTCACTGGGAAAAGCTGTTAACTCTAGCATCAAGTGCTTGGGAAATGACGGGCTTAGGCTATATGGGTACTGACATGGTATTAGACCAAGAAGAAGGCCCTATGGTACTAGAACTTAATGCTCGACCTGGTTTAGCTATCCAAATCGCGAACGGCGCGGGGCTACTTCCTAGACTGCATCATATTGAAAACCTTGGCACGCCTGCTGAATATCCAAAACCTGCGGAGCGTGTTGCTTACGCTGCAAAACAGTTCGGTCACAACTAGTCAAAATTTTGTCACTTAAATTTTAGGCCAAAATTTGGGGTGTTTGGGGTTATCTCCCCTTGCATCCCAATCCTTTCTATACGCTTACTTCAGCAACACATTCACACCAAAAATAGATTAAAAGGTACTTATTTGTGCTAATTCCGCCTAGGAAGTAGAAAAATACGCACCATCAAAATCAATTAAAACCCATCAAATTTGTGTAGATACCCTATTCACTGTAAATCCCACGCATAAGTATTCACACTGCTTGTTTGTAACGACGTTCCCTTACAAAACGACCAACAAATAAATTGTAACCCTATGTTAGCATACAGATAATTTAGTCAATAAAATAAGCAACAACTGTTAAGGATATGCTCTGATGACCGTCAAAAATAAGATTATGCTAACAATTAGCGGCCTAATCTGTTTAACGATTTTAGTTATATCTACGATAGGATATTTCGAATTTAAGTCTGCCACCACGGATGACTACCGTCATAACTTGTCTACGAAATCGTTTCTTGTAGCCAAAGCTGTCGAAGGGAAAATGGAAGCGTATTTCGGCGCTTTGGAAAGCATTTCAACCAGTATCCATACTGATAGATCCGGTAACATCATGATCAACCCGATGCTGTTGAAAATGATGACGAACAGTAAAGAATCTCTTGGTGTTCTTAATATTTACATCGGTCTTCCTGATGGCAAAACTTACGACGTTAAAAATCAAGGTATCATTCCTAATTTTAATGCTAAGCAAAAACAACGCGAATGGTTCAACCTTGGGTTTTCAGGTGCAAAACGATCAGTAACTAACCCTTACCTAGCAACAACAGGGCATTTAACTATGTCAGTTGTTATTCCATTTAAAGCCAGGGGCGAAACGAAAGCAGTGATTGGCCTTAGTCTTAAAATGAGTGATATTACAGACTATATAAACGAGCTATCTGAAGAGCCAAACTTATTTGTCTCTCGCCAAGATGGTTTCCTTGTTGCCGCTAGCTATGAAGATTTTATTGGTAAAAATATCTACGATCTTCGACCATCATACCGTGAACACGGTAGTAAGATGACCAGTGAGCACTCTTACAATGTTCCAGATAAAGGCGACTTTTATGTCGTTTCGTCTCAAATTGAGTCATTAGGTTGGAATACCTGGGCTTGGGCAAGTTGGGACGACATTGAAGCGCCTTCAAATGCGATGGTGAAAATAAATACTGTAGTTGGTCTAATTTTCGCGGTTATGGCAACCGGAATAACATTCTTATTAGTCACCCGATTAATGTATCGTCCTATTGGCGGAGAGCCACAATACATCGAAGCTCTTGTTAGTCGAATCTCGGCAGGAGACCTGACCAACATCCCTAAATTAAATGGCGATGAAACGGGGATCTACCGTTCAACTCTTGAAATGGCAGGTAACCTCCAAGGCATTATTGGCAATATTGAGCAGTCTTCAAACTCTCTCTCATCACAATCTTCATCTCTTGAGACCTCTTCAAATCAGTTAAGTACCTCATCAGAAGAGCAAATGATGCAGCTAGAGCAAGTTGCAACCGCGATGAATCAGATGACCGCGACTGTTGCGGAAGTGGCTCAAAATGCGATGCAGGCATCATCATCATCATCCAATGAGGCAAGCCTTTCATCTCAGTCAGGTCTTGAGACTGTGGGTGACATGAACCAGCAAATCAGCTTACTTGTAACGAATATTGAGCAGGTTCAAGATTCGATTCTTGGTGTTGAAAAAGAAACTCAAAATGTAGGTAGCATACTTGATGTTATCCGAGGTATTGCTGAGCAAACAAACTTGCTGGCATTAAACGCAGCAATTGAAGCAGCTCGAGCGGGTGAGCAAGGTCGCGGCTTCGCCGTCGTGGCTGACGAGGTGCGTAACCTCGCTAACAAGACACAAGAAAGCACGAACGAAATACAAACCATGATTTCATCACTTCAAACTCAAGCAAAACAATCTGTTGAGCTTATGGTTGAAAATGCGGAAACAGCTAAAGTAACTCGTGAAAAGTCAGATCAAGCGAGTCAAATGCTGAATACTATTCAGCATGAGATTGGGACAATTCAAGACATGAACAACCAGATTGCAGCGGCAGCGGAAGAACAATCGCAAGTAGCCGTTGAAATCAACGAAAATGTAGTGAATGTAAATGATTTGGCGCGAGCGACTGTCGATGACGTCCAGCAAAATGTTCAAACAGCGCAAAATGTTAATAATGTTTCGGACGAACTGCATCAAACGATAAAGATGTTTAAGATCTAATCTTAGATAAGCTAAACGTACCGACAACCTATACGTTAAAGCCTAAGTATCAAAATCTTCGGCTTAAAAAAAGATAACGTAATTAAAACCGCCTTCTCTTCTGAGAAGGCGGTTTTTTATATGGTAATAAGTTCAGGCTGAGTCATGCCAATCACAGTCAGTCATTTTAAATAGCTCAGGAATACCACCCTCACCAAAAGAATACGAGACCCGTGAAGCTGCCAAACAAAAAAAGCCCCGAAGTGTATACTTCGAGGCCATTAATTTACGGTAGATAGATTACGCTTCTAAGGGGTTTCGATAAGCTATTGAACAGGAGATACCGGTTTGTTTTTAGCAAAACCACGCAGACCAACAACGTGTACGTGTTCGTGGTCTTTGAAGACCTTACGTACCAGTTTGTAGGTTGTACCTTTCTCTGGGCTAATGTTCTCTGGCGCAGCAATCAGAAGTTGCATACCTAAACGGTCACACAGTTCAAACAGCGTAGAGATCGACTTAGAATCCAGACGAGCGGCTTCATCAAGGAACAACAAACGACATGGAACGATGTCTTTACTACGAAGTCGACGTGACTCTTCTTCCCAGCTCTGAATAACCATCAATAGGATTGATTGACCAGTACCGATCGCCTCACCCGTAGACAATGCACCCGATTCCGCTTGTAACCAACCGTCTGAACCACGGTTAACTTCAACACTCAGCTCTAGGTAGTTACGGTAATCCAGTAACTCTTCACCAAGAACTTGCGGAGAACGTTGACCCATATCGATATGTGGATTGACACGTTGGAACAACTTCGCCATCGCTTCAGAGAAGGTAAAGCGCGTTGATTCAAACAAGTCTTTGTGTTGATCTTGTTGAGTCGCTAGCCCTGATAGCAAGATCTCGTGGCTTTCACGGATCTTAACGTTCAGACGCACGCCCTTAACCTGACCAAAGTAAATGTTAGACAGACCTTGGTTGAGCATACGAATACGGTTCTGCTCGCGCTGAATCGTTTTCTTTATGATACTTGCTACCGACTCAGAGCTGATCGCTAAGCGGTTTTCACGCTGCGTCAGTTCTTCTGTTAGTCGAGCTAGCTCTACTTCCATCTCTTCGATTGCTTCAACCGGATCATCCGTATGAATGATGTCTTGGCGAATGCGCTCTCGAAGGTGTTGGTAAACCGCAATGTAAAACAGAACCTTACGCTCTGGATGTGCGTTGTCTTCAGAGAGACGCAGCGAATCACGCAGGTCGTCATTGTCAGCTACAGCCAGACGTAGCGCACCCAGTGATTTATCCGACATAGAGCGAAGTTCGCCCGCCGTTAAATAAGCCAGTTCACGTTTGTGCAGACGACGTTCAACGTCATTCTCACGAGCTAAACGCAGTACTGAACACCAGCCGGATTTTGCTGCAACAACGAAGGTACGAAGCTCTGTGTACTCTTTCTGAACTTTCTTAAGACGCTTAGCCAGCGCTTTCATCTCAAGTTCAGTTGAGGTAATCGTGCGTTCGTATTCACTCTTACGGCTACGAGAAGTATGCAAACGCTCTTGAAGCTCGTCACGACGACGAACCGCGCGCTCTTCAGCACCTTCATCAGCGTTAACACCGAACTCTTGTAGCTCTTGCTTGAACTCTTGAACCGTCTCTTGCTTCGCTTGGTGCGAGCTCTTCAGTGCTGCCAATACTTGGTTGTACTGGTTCATCTGTTCGCGAGCTTGCTTCAAGCCATCGCGGCCTTTAGCTCGTGCTTGTTCTGCTTGAACCAACTTCGCTTTCAGTTGTTCGCTCAGTTCGCTGCTCTTGTTAAGCAGGTCAACAGAATCTGCGTAAGCAAAGTAGTGACGACGTTCGATTAAGTCAGAAAGAGCAAACACTTTACCTTTTAGAGTTTGTAACGCGCTGTCCGCCTGACGATACTCGGCTTCCAAAGCTTCGAATTGCTCTGGGTCAGCATCGAGTGCAGAAACGATTTGCTCTAATGAAGTAAGTGCTTTGCCATGAGTGTTCAAGTAAGACTTAGCTTCGCTTAGACGCTCTAGTTGTGCTTCTAATTCAGCGAGACGCTCAGCTAATGTTTCGTCTTCAAGAATACGAACCATTGGTGCCAATTTGTCTAGTGCACCAAGTGCTTGCTTGCTTTGTAGAAGCTGACTGCGTTGTTGTTGCTCTTTAGAGTCAAGCTCAGCCAGAGAACGAACAATTTGATTACGCTTATCACGAATAGCAGCCAGTGCTTGTTCTGGATCTGCGTTAAACGCAACGTGCAGATGCTTAGCAACAAAGCTGTTAAATGCTTGGTATAGGCGATTCAGTTTCTGAGAGTCAAACGCAGCTTTGGCATGGTTTTCTACCACAACGTCACGCTCTTCACGCAATTTCTCTAGGCGTTGCTCACGAGCCGCACGGCCAAACAATGGAATCTCAGGGAAGCGCGAGTAACGCATTTGGCGATCGTTCAGCTGAACACACACCGCACCTTCAAGCTCATCGGCATTGAACGAGCTGTCATCAAACGCATCTACATCGCCTTCTAGGATGTAAAGATCTTCTGGACAATCATCAAGATCCACCAGCTTCTCTTTAATGCCATCAAGGTCCGAAACCACAATTGCGTGACGAGCCGGGCCGTACATCGCACTGAAGTACGGTGCATCGCCAATCGTGATGTCATCGTAGATCTCAGAAAGCAGCACGCCACCAAGCGTATCCGCCAGACCTTTCAGGCGAGGATCGTTAGAGCCACCCGGAGAAGCTAAACGCTCTATCTCTTGTTCAAGTTCAGAACGGCGCGTCGCCAATTGATCTTTCGCTACCGCTTGAGATTTTTCGTCTTCAAGCACTTGCTGCATTTGAGTCATTACTGCTTGGCTATCTTCTAGCTCAGCTTCTGTTTGATCTCTTAGGGCTTCAAGTGCGTCGTTCGCCGTGATCCACGTTGGAGCAATAGACTCAAGTTTTTGAATCTCTTGGTCGTGGTTTTGTTGCACACGACGTTGCTCACTCTTCGCTTCACGCAGCTCTTCTTGAGCGTACTCAAGAGAATCGATCTGCATTGCATGGCGTTCACGTTCTTCATCGAAAACCGCTTCGTCAGTCAGTGAGATGTTGTGTTGCTTTTGGTATTCAGTCGCAAGCTCTTTTGCTTGACGCTGCTGCGCCACATCACGAGCCATGTCGCGGTGCTGAGCACGCCACTGTTGTTCGTTTTCAACAACGTGTTTTGCGTTACGGCCTTTTTCTAACGCTTGCTTAGCACTGTTAGACGCTTCTTTACGCTCAACGTCACCAACGATGCTTTTAACAAGAGCGAGCGCTTTGTCGAACTGCGCAGACGCAGCAGAAGACATGTCTAGTTTATGCTTAGTCGACAGTAACGTTTGAGTGCTTGATTCTTCTTGTGCTTTTAGCTCAGAAACCAGAGTTAATGCGCTTTCTGCCGTAATAGACTCATCATCAAGTAGCTGCTTAGTTTTCTCTAATGCTTGAACCGCTTGTTGGTATTGAAGCGCACGAGTCTGCTGAACATCCAACGCTTGTTGGTAGTCAGCAAGCTGAGTTTTCAGGCTATCCACTTCTTCTTCAGTAATGGTTGCCTGTTCTTCAGCAAGAAGTACTCGTTCTTGAGCTTCTTCAGCTACCATCATCTGTTCTTCTAGACGCTCATTAAGCTCTTCTAGATCTTCACTGTAGCGAGCAATTTTCTCTTGCTGACGAAGTGCAGTTTGAACCAATTGAAGATGATCCGAAGCCGCTTGATAATCTTGCTCTAGTGCCGATTCTTGATCGACCAACAGCTCAAGCTCTTCTTGAACGCGGTTCAACAAGTTGTTTTGATCAAGCAAGGTTTCGCGAGAACCAAACAGTTCACCACGGAACTTCATCGTTTGATCAAGCTTGTTGCGACGATCGTTGGCATGGCGCATGTAATCTGCTGCCACGTAGTTCGTAGATTCAGTGATCAAGTGCTTGAACAAGTCACGATCCGACTGAGTCGTTTTGATCGCTTCTAGCGTCATGCGGTTTTCGCGTAGTGCTGATTCCATGTCTTGGAATGCTTTCTTCACGCCACCATTTTGCGGTAGAAGGTAATCACGCAGAGAACGCGTAATCGCACTAGAAATACCACCGTAAAGCGATGCTTCAATCAGACGGTAGAACTTAGAACGGTCGCTGCTGTTACGCAGTTTCTTCGGTACCACACCGTATTCAAACATCTGTGAGTGGTAATCAACAATCGAAGAAAAGGCTTTAAAGTGCGCCCCTTCATATTGCGCTACCGCTGCTTTCACGTCGTTCAGTTGACACACACGAGCGTGGCTGTCTGAAACGTTCTGGATCAATACATCCGTTGGCTTCACATGGCTTGGAAGGCCTTGGATTACAAACGGTTTGATGTCGACCTTCTTATCACGACCCGCAACTTGCTGCAGTTTTACTGCAAACAATAGGCGTTGATTACGAGAGTTCACAACATCTAGCGCGGCGTAACATGCGCCAGGTTGAAGCTTACCGTAAAGACCTTTGTCGCGTGATGATTGTGAACTGCCCGCTTCCGTTGTATTACGGAAATGCAGAAGGCTTTGGTCAGGGATCAGTGCAGTGATGAATGCCGCCATTGTGGTCGACTTACCCGCACCGTTACCGCCAGAAAGCGTTGTAACCAATCCATCAATATCAAAAGTACGCGCAAAGAAACCGTTCCAGTTGATCATGGTTAATGATTGATACTTACCTCTTTCAATCATGCTTCACCTTCTACTTTTGTTTGTTCGCCATCGTTTGACTCAAGGTCAAAGCCGGCTTGATCGTTAAAAATGTCTTGTTGACCGTTTTCGTCCACGTTTAGTTCAACTTCTGATACGGCTTCCGTTTGCTCTTCATTCAACAAGCTACCTTGGTTAGGTTCTTGAGTATGAACAACAGCTTCACCATCACGAATAAGTCGTAATTGCGCTTCTTTCATATCATCGCCAACACGAACATCTGCACCAAAACGGAACACCGCTTCGCTGATACGGAATTTACCTGTTTCACCAATCACGATCAGCATGCCGATACGACGTAAACGGCGTAAAGAAGTACGTACTTTTTCAAACAGCTTTTCTTTGTCTAAGTCAGAACCAGACGCACGGTTGGTTGCTAGCTTCATGAGTTTTTTCTCATCCGCTAACGACATCAGTTCATCAAACAACTCTTGATTGGTGAAGATGCCTTCATGAGCCAAACGCTCTGGGCTTAGGTATAAGAAACACAATACTTTGCCAACCAGCATGTCGAGCTCAGACAACACACTACGACCAATTAAAGACGTAGAACGCGGGCGCAGATAGAAGAAACCTTCAGGCGCTTTTACCAGTTCCGTATTGTAGCGTTGATAAAAATGCTGAAGCTCAACTTCAAAATCAGAAAGCAACGCATGGTTATCGAGGTCTTCTGTTGAAACATGCTTGCCTGAACGCAACATGCTATCTAGCGCAGGAAACAATGGGTTCGCTATCGCTTTTACCAGTTTCTCTGGCATGTAATCATCAGTACTTGTTAATGACATTTGCTTGTACCTTTGCACCGAAATCGTTGATTGCCTGCCAATCTGGCTGAATAGCCTGATAGTCAGACTCTGAGTAACCTAAGCGAACGGCTTGGTCGACAACAATTCTGGCTAAATCAAAATGGTGTGTGCGAGGGTGCGCTGCGAGGTAATCACGCAGCACAAGGCCAAGATCAATTGGCGCACCTTGCTGTTTGTGAGCTTTCAACATATCTCCGATTCGTTCTGAAAGTAGATCGTTCACTTGCTCAAATTCTTCGTATTCTACGTCGATTGGGGCTTGCCCCATCACTTCGTCATCACGGAGCACAAGTGCTTCATCGCGAAGATCCGTGAGTTTTTCTGCGTCTGCGTAGGTCAATAACCAAGGCGCATCAAAGTAGTCAGTGACTGACTGACGCAAGCGTTGGCTAAAGGCACGGTTTTTATCCATATCGATCGCGGTACGGATAAATTTATGCACGTGGCGATCGTAGCCGATCCACAAATCAATCGCTTGTTGGCCCCAACTGGTGATTCGGTCTAGCTTCATTTGCAAACCAAATAGGGTTTCGCCAACGAACTCGAGCTCATCGTCACCATAAACAATTTCTTGAATATCAAGAATCTGGGTTTGCAGTTCATCACCCGCCGCTTGCAAGGTGTCTTGCAACTCTTTTAGCGTGGCTGAGGTTTCTGATAGCAAAGACTCACAGTTGTTGATTGCTTCTCGCCAATCTTTATTTAACAGATCCGCAATTTGCTGCTTGACGGTTTGTTGCTGTTCATCCATAACCCGCTGGTTGAGATCGATCTGATCAAAAATTTCGCCAACAGAATACTTGAGCACGCCGTACACATTCCTTCTCCAATGTCCCGGAGTTCCACCTTTCTGGGCGGCTTCAATGGCTTTTGCCATCTCATCGGCAACCATAGAAAGCTGGATAGACAGTTTTAATTTAGAAAACTGGCGGTGACGTAAGTAATAATCTGAGATACCAATCGCCAATGGCGATAAGCGATAAATGCTTGCACCATCTGTGATTTCGCTGGTAAAGCGGCTGATCAACTTCTGTTTAACCAACTCATTGATAGCGTTGTTGGCACGAAACGCAGACGCTTCGCCAGTATCTTCAAACAGTCGAGTGACAATAGTGAATGCATCGTGCAGTTCACCCTCGCCCAACTCTTCATCGAACCTTTCATTGCTTAATACGGCGATAGCAATCAAAAATGCTAAGCGCTCTGGTGGCAAGTTTAATGAAAAATCATGCTGCTTGACCCAGCCCACCAACTCATCAATTGGCTGCTCTTCGGCAGTTTGAGTCATTTCACTCATTGTGGTTCCTGTTACTGTTGTTCGTCATATCGAACGTATTAGATATGACGCCTATTTCTTTATGACGCGGCTTCTTACGATGGCATAGCGCATGTTGTGGCTTCTTTTACCACATTCACCGCTGTTATTGCGCAGGTTTTTGAGCCCAAACGTGAATATAACGGCCTAGCGACAGATATGGCTCTTGGCGACATAGCTGTTTCTCTAGTTCCAACACATCTTCAAATTGGTAATCACCCATGTACTCCATATTACCTATGTAGTCACTGAAAGAGCGAATGCCTGATTTACCACAGATATCTAGACCAGCGTCTTCTATCCATTGATAAACCTCTTCAGGCTTCAAGCCTTTTTGTGGTTGCAGCTTAAACCTTTTTCGATGTGGCATCCCATTCAATACATGAGGAATGTTGCCACAAATCACATTTTTCAGGACTAAACCATGGTGGTTGTAAAACATTATCGAGGCAATACCACCGGGTTTTACTTGTTCCAACAATAAATCAAGTGCCTGTTTGGGGTCTGCTAGCCATTCCATTACGGCATGAAACATCACAAAATCGACTTTCTCTTCGAGATGCTCTGCCACTTTTTGTACCGGAGAATGAATAAATCGATATTGCTCGAGCAAACCCGCTTCGCTGATACTTTCTTCTGCGAGCTTCAACATTTCAGAGGAGAGGTCGCACAGAGAAACGTTGTGGCCTAGTGTCGCAATTTTTTGTGACATCTGTGCAAGTCCACCGCCTGCATCAAGGACATGCAGCGGCGAAGCGGATTGATCAAACTTGCTCAAAGCTTGTTCTAAATCTTCCCATACGATGCACTGACGGATCTCTCCTTTGTCAGAGCCGTATATGTTTTTTGCAAATTTGTGGGCAATATCGTCGAAATTACGGTCTTCAGTCACGGCTACTTGAGTTATTATGTCCTATCGTGCCTGCTATTCTGTCACAGGAATTTCAGGAATAAAGAGGCGATGTCTCTTTTTACTACTAAGTGATGTTTTTTCGGACTATTCGGATATGTTTGAGCTGAAAAAAGTAGTGTCTTCGTTACTGATGCCACTGCCAGCAATGTTAATTCTCGCTTTTCTGGGTTTAGCCCTAGTGATGTTTACTGCAAAAAGGAAGACAGGTTGCCTAATTACCCTTTCAGCCCTCTGTGGTATTTTCCTAATCGCTTTCCAGCCTGTTTCTAGTCAACTTTTAATGCCAATGGAAAGGCAACACACCGCTTTTTTACCTATCGATGATACCGTCGATTACATTATGGTTCTTGGAAGTGGTCACGTTGTTGATGACCAAATCCCACCAACATCAGAACTTAGCCGCACCGGTCTGATGCGCTTAAGTGAAGGGATTCGTATCTTACGTCTTTACCCTGGAGCTAAACTCATTTTGTCTGGTTATGGCGCAGGCACTGAGGTGAGCAACGCCAAAATGATGGCTAAAGTAGCGCTAGCACTCGGCGTGGCAAAACCCGATATCATTCTGCTTGAAACTGCGAAAGATACGTGGGAAGAAGCTCGCCAAGCCGCTGCATTCGTTAAGAATAAGAAAATGGTGCTCGTGACATCAGCTAGCCATATGACTCGCGCACTTAATGAATTCAATGCCGCGGGCATGAAACCATTACCAGCACCAACCAACTACCTTGCACAAGAAGGGATTGTTGAACCATGGAATAAGTATATGCCTAAGGCTATCTATCTCGAGCAGACTGAGCGCTATTGGCATGAGACGATGGGATTAGTTTGGCAAAGCTTGCGAGATTGGCTAGACACAAGTAATGACCCTGTCGAGAGCACTACTCCGACGGTAAACAATTAAAAAGTTCAGTAACAAAAAAACCGAGGCATCATTGATGTCTCGGTTTTTTTTCGTTCAAGTATCGTTACTGAAATCAGCTTTCCACGGGAAATTAGTCACCAGCAAACATGTAACCTTCACCGTGAACCGTCACAAAAATTTGTGGGTTCTTAGGGTCAAACTCCATTTTTGCACGCATACGACGGATTAACACGTCGATAGTGCGGTCATTCGGCGCGTCTACTCGATGGCTGATCATATTCAAAATACGTTCACGGCTTAATACTTGGTTAGGGTAAGAAGAGAGTGCAACCAATAGTTCATATTCAGCTTTGGTCAATTTCACCGGCTCGCTGTTCTTGCTTAGCGCACGGCGAGGTATATCAAACGTCCATTCACCAAAACGAACCACAGATTCGTCTTCTGTTTGTTCTACCGCAACCGCTGCAGTTTTACGAGCAGCCGAAATACGCCACAAGAGGTTTTTAACTCGAACCAACAACTCGCGAAGTTCGAAGGGTTTAGTAACGTAATCGTCTGCGCCCATTTCAAGGCCAACGATCTTGTCAATGCTATCCGTGCGTCCAGTAACTAAAATTATTCCAATGTCTGATTGACTGCGTAATTCGCGAGTTAGCATCAATCCATCTTCGCCTGGCAAGTTGATGTCTAACATAATGAGGTCAACGTTATTTTCTTCTAACATTTTTCTCATTTGAGCCCCGCTTTCAGCTTCGCTCACTGTGTAACCTTCATTCTGGAAATATCCAACCAGTTTACTTCGGGTTACCACATCATCTTCTACGACTAATACGTGATAGCTCATCTACACCACTTTTCTTATTTAATAGTTTCAGTGACCATTCTATTCATAACTCGTAACAATTCTAGTACTACAGAAGATAAAAGCCAGAAACATGATTTTTTTTTGATACAAGACAATCTTAAACCTTGCTATTTGTCCCCCATCGCAATTCAATATAGGCATTACTACTAACGAGTAACTTTGCGTTTCGCAAATAACCTTGTTATTCAGCCTTGGTGTGTCTATACCCAAATCACTCGACGATGCTAGGTATACACACACCACAAGACTAAATCAGGATCTAAGAAATGAAAGATACGAAAGCATTCAACGAACAACGAGCAGAAATATACTGGTGGCTATCAAGCTTGTTCGCTAAAGAGCTCACTCAAGAAGAACTCGATCACTACCACTCTGTTGAAATTCGTTCTTTCCTAACTGGTTTAGGTGAAAATGAAACACTAAAGCCGGCGATTGATAGCTTAGTGGATGCGCTAAACCGTCTACAAACACGTGAAGATGCTCAATTAGAATTGTCTGCTGACTTCTGTGACTTATTCTTAAAGACTGATAAACATGGCGCACTTCCTTACGCTTCTATGTATATCGGCCAGACTGGCCTTTTGAACGATAAGCCAGCAAAAGATATGGAAGAAATCATGGCTAAACACAACTTGGTGGTTAACCAAGACCTAAAAGAGCCAGCTGACCACATTGCTATCGAACTCGATTTCCTAGGTAATCTAATCATTCGTTCGAACGAAACTGAACTTGAAGAAGAACTAGAGAAATCCTTCGCTGTTCAACAGCAATTTATCGAACAGCAACTGCTTACTTGGGTACCAAAGTTCAACGTTAAATGTCATGACATTGACACATTCGGTTTCTACGCTTCAGTCTCATCCCTGCTATTGGCATTCTGCAAATTAGACACTCAATACCTAGCTGGCGAATAAGCTTTTTTTGGCGACTCGATAAATAAATTCAATAGAATTGTGACCATTCACCCGGATTTCTGGGTGAATTTTATTGCGAGTAATTTCTAGTCAGTCTAAAATTGTGACCGCAAACGATAAAATATGAAACATTCACGAAATGCTACACTTATTGAAGTTCAGAGCATTTCGGTGTTAAGACAAGCCGCTCAATAGCGGTTTTTTGTTTTTTAGCACTTTAGTACCCAAAGAGCCCTACAAATTTAAGCTCTTAGTTAGGTAGCTTAACGGCTACTTCATTCCGTACTTTGGGAAAGTAGCTTCTAATAGGATAAAAACATGGCCACTATAAAAGATGTCGCACGCTTAGCCGGCGTATCAACAACAACCGTTTCTCACGTAATCAACAAAACTCGCTTTGTTGCTGAAGCGACTCAAGAAAAAGTAAACAAAGCCGTAGACGAACTGAACTATGCGCCAAGTGCCGTTGCTCGTAGTTTGAAGTGCAATACAACCCGCACCATCGGTATGCTAGTGACTCAATCAACTAACCTATTCTTCTCTGAAGTTATCGATGGTGTTGAGAGCTACTGCTACCGTCAAGGTTACACTTTGATCCTATGTAATACGGGCGGTATCTACGAAAAGCAACGTGACTACATTCGAATGCTTGCTGAGAAACGTGTAGATGGCATCTTAGTTATGTGTTCTGACCTGACTGAAGAACTAAGAGAGATGTTAGACCGTCACGCAGACATCCCTAAAGTTATCATGGACTGGGGCCCTGAAAGCTCTCAGGCTGATAAGATCATCGATAACTCTGAAGAAGGTGGCTACCTAGCAACCAAATATCTCATTGAGCGCGGTCACTCCAAGATTGCATGTTTAAGTGGCCACTTAGACAAAGCAGCGTGTGTTGAACGCATCTCAGGTTACAAGCGCGCGCTCAATGAAGCGAAGATTACTGCCGATGAAAATATGATCATCGAAGGCAACTTTGAATGTGACACAGCTGTGATTGCTGCTGACCAAATCATTGAGATGAAAGATCGCCCTACCGCAGTATTCTGTTTTAACGACACGATGGCATTAGGACTGATGAGTCGATTACAAGAAAAAGGCATTCGTATTCCTGAAGATATCTCAGTGATCGGTTACGACAACATAGAATTGGCTGAATACTTCTCTCCACCGTTAACGACGGTTCACCAACCTAAGCGCCGTGTTGGTAAAAATGCATTCGAAATACTACTAGAGCGTATAAAAGACAAAGACCACGAGAAACGCGTCTTCGAAATGCACCCTGAAATTGTTGAGCGAAGTACAGTTAAAACGTTAAATTAATTGATGTAATGAGTTTAGTTTAATCAAGCGCACCTTTAGGTGCGTTTTTTTTCTCAACAAACAAAGTGCACTTGCATGCATAATTCAAAGATCATTAATTGAAGCAACATCACATTTTGAAATAAGAAGTGTGAGCCTAATTCAACAAAAACTTTATTCTAATAACCCAGTCACGCACAGGGCAAACCACTTGAAAAAGTGGGACGCAAAGCTTCCGGCCTAAACCACTCGTTGGTATGGTAGCGGGGTTACCGATGGCAAAATGCAGTAACTGCTAATACTTTAGTAATTTACAGCCTATTGACAATTTAATTGCAACATTTTGCTAATCTCTCGGACCTGCTTATTTGGTGGCGTAGTTCAAATACACCGAGATAAATAACATGGATAAACCGATACTAAAGGACTCAATGAAATTATTTGAGCCCCTAGGAAAAATTAAGTCACGCTCAATGTTTGGTGGATTCGGGCTTTTTGCTGATGACACTATGTTTGCCCTGGTTGTGAATGACCAGTTGCATATACGAGCTGACAAATGCACAACACAACAATTCGAACAACAAGGATTTCAACCATACGTCTACAAAAAACGTGGTTTTCCTGTCGTTACTAAATATTTCGCTTTACCTGAAGGCTTATGGCAAGACCAAGAGAAAATCTTGCAGCTTGCGACTACGTCTCTAGGTTTTGCTAAAGAAGAGAAAGCTGAACAATCTTCTGCTAAACCAACTAGACTCAAAGATCTGCCTAACCTTCGACTCGCTACCGAGCGGATGTTGAAAAAGGCAGGGATCGATTCTGTAGAACGTTTATATGAATCTGGCTCTGTAAACGCATTTAACGCCATCAAAGAATCGCATGCGTCTTCTGTCAGTATTGAACTGTTATGGGCGCTAGAAGGCGCGATCAATGGTACACATTGGTCTGTTATACCGCAGCAACGTCGTGAAGAGCTTATCAATCACGTCAATTAACATTGTCAGTGCAAACTATATAGATAACTAAGCCGCATTTTTGCGGCTTTTTTTATATCTGGTGAAAGTTATTCTATGCTTTGCCTGTCTATCTATACTAGTGGTATACATTGAAAAACTAATGGTATGCATTGAAAATTTAGAGGAAGTATCAATGAGTAAAAAAATGATATTGGGTATTGTGTTGGTCATAACCATCGTCTTGTTAGGCGTCAATTTCGGCCAGTACTTAACGCTTGAAAATGCAAAAGCCCAGCAAGCTGTTTTGAATGACTACATCGAGAGCAATTTCATTGCCGCTGCCGCTATCTACTTTGTCGCGTATGTCATGATTACAGCTTTCTCAATTCCTGGCGCTGCCGTTGTTACGCTGTTAGGCGCTGCGCTGTTTGGGTTTTGGAACAGTTTACTGCTGGTGTCTTTCGCGAGCGCTATTGGCGCAACCCTCGCCTTCTTAAGTAGCCGTTACTTGTTACGTGACTGGATCCAAACCAAGTTTGGCGACAAGTTAGCCACCATCAATAAGGGCGTTGAGAAAGACGGTGCATTTTACTTATTCTCGCTACGTCTAATTCCTGTTTTCCCATTTTTCCTTATCAATCTATTGATGGGTCTAACACCGATGTCGGTGAGTCGTTACTATATTACTAGCCAAATCGGTATGTTGCCGGGTACCGCCGTTTTCTTGAATGCCGGAACTCAACTCGCAGAAATTGATTCACTTTCGGGCATCGTGTCTCCCTCAGTACTGTTGTCATTTGCCTTACTGGGTGTGTTCCCAATTATTGCTAAATGGTTAATGAACAAATTTCGCTCAGCACCTGTCGCTGAGTAACGTATATAGCTAGATAGCTAAATAGCTAAATAGCTAAATAGCTAAATAACGCATGCAGCCAAATAAGGTTCTATTTCAATGAAAATCTTCAGTGCATCGAATCCGACAGAAGCTCATATCATCTGTGGATTGTTAGAAAGTGAGAATATTGCGTGTGAAGTCCGTGGTGAGGGTTTGTTTGGTTTAAAAGGTGAAATCCCATTTACCGAAGATACAGACCCTTACGTATGGTTATATGAGCCAGAACTCGCTAGTAAAGCCCGCACGATCGTCAATGACTACCAAAAACAGCAAGATTCGATCATCTATGAAGAGTGGCGTTGTGGTGAGTGTCATGAAATCAATGAAGCACAATTCGGGTCTTGTTGGCAGTGCGGCGCTGCTTCGCCTGAATAGCAAAGTTTCAGTTATTACAGACACGATTCGGTCAAATACCTCCTCCAAATAAAAACGGTAAGCTAAATTAACTTCCCGTTTTTATTTTAATTCTATTGGATCATCTAGTCTGATAACCAACCCAGAGAATCACTGAATTTGCTTTTGGATAAAAGCGATAGATTGTTGATTGAATTCTTCAGGATTTTCTACATTACATACATGCCCACAGTTGGCAATTTCTACCAACTCGCTCGACTCGTGCGCTTCGACCATTTCTTTAACGGGTTTGATGAACATGTAATCGCGCTCGCCCATCAAATACAAAGTCGGAATCGGCAACTCCCTGTCTTTAAAGTATTTCATCAATGGGTTCACATCAGCCGTGAGGATAAACCAGCGCTTGAACTCTTTTTGGCACAGCTTTTTCGCTTCGCGGATAAACAGGTGACGTGATTCTTTCTGACTTTTTTGCGGCATCACAACATAAGCAAAAAGGCTGTATAGCCACATATAAGGAATGATGTGCTTACTCAGGTTTCCTAATTTGATTAAGACTTGAGATCGAGTGTTAAGTTTAGTGACAGCACCACCAAGCACCATCGAACGTACTCTGCTTGCCGCCAGTTCGGCCACGTTACGAACGATAATTGTACCCAAAGACATACCAACAAAGTGTGCGGATCGGATTTTTAGATGATCTAACACTTTAAGAATATCGAGCGTTACTGATTTGAACGTATAACGGTTCGAAATCAGATCTTTAAGTATGTTGTCTGATTTACCGTGCCCTCTCAAGTCAATGAGAAGCAAGTTGAAATGCTGTTTATACGCTTTGATCTGCTTAAACCAAATGGAGGAACTGCCCCCTGCGCCATGCACAAACACAACCCACTCATCACTCGTAGGGTGAGTAAATGTTTTATGAAATAATAAACTCTCAGACATACCTATCGCTTAATTTATTTATGGAGCTAAGCCTCATCACAAGGCGATGACTAAGGATATCACGCAATTAAGAATTTTAAGTGATAATAGTGTCAAACCCAACACTAGTCATGTGAATACCTGACCACCTTTTCTACCTGACTAAAATGAGTTTGCAAGCTTTGTCTTTGGAAACGTGATGTGATCTGACCAGAAAACAAAAAGGCACTCTATCAGCAGAGCGCCTTCTTTTATTATGAACGGTTGTTATTCAACAACTGAATTTTAAAGCTAAGTCAGTAAGTTAAAATGCAGAATGGTACATCGCAAGATATTCTTCTGCCGCATCTTCCCAACTAAAGTCTTGTTGCATCGCATAAAGTTGAACGCGCTTAATTTCAGATGGATTTTGAGCATAAAGTAGTAATGAACGATGCAATACCGATAGCAATGCTTGCGGTGTTGGCTCTTCAAAAGCAAACCCAGTCGCGACTTCTGGATCCTGATCGTAATCATTCACACTGTCTTTTAAACCGCCAACAGAGCGCACAATAGGCAAAGTACCGTAAGCCATGCTGTAGATTTGGTTCAAGCCACAGGGCTCAAATTCAGAAGGCATCAAGAAAAAATCAGAGCCCGCTTCAACCAAATGCGCTAGTTCATTATTGTAGGCTTCTACGAATGAGAACTTGTCTGAATGAAGTGCTGATAACTCTTTCAATTGACTCGCCAAAACCGGATCACCAGTACCGACAATCACGATCTGCAATTCGTTTTTCAAGAACTGCTCGATGATAGGCAGTAAGTAATGAACGCCTTTTTGGTTGGTCAGACGGCAAACCATGCCATAAACCGCACGATCGGTAACGGGTAAACCAACATCTTGTTGCAGTTTTTGCTTACAAGCAGATTTCCCACGAGTCATGCTGTGTTTCGTTGCTTTGAATTTACGAGGAAGGAAAGCGTCTGTTTCCGGGTTCCAAGCTCCATAATCACAACCGTTGAGAATACCAAATAAGTCGGCCGAACGATGTTGGAACTCTGCTGCCATGCCATGGCTACCTAACTCCGTTTTCAGCTCTTCCGCATACGTTGGGCTTACTGCATTGACCTTATCGGCACACATCACCCCTGCTTTTAGCATGGTGACATGCGTGTCACTTACAGATGCTTCAGGCACATTGTAACTGTGCATCTCTGGCAGACATTGCAGTTCATCGTATGCGAACACCCCTTTGAAAACTGCATTGTGAATCGAGATAACACTGCGCGTATTTTCAAAGAATTCGTGTTGTTGATAACGTGATTTAAGCAAGAAAGGCACAAAGCCTGTGTGCCAGTCATTTGCATGAATGATATCAGGTTGGAACGCGAGCTTAGGAAGCATATCCAAACAAGCCGTACTGAAGAACGAAAAGCGCTCTCCGTTATCAGCATACGCTTGATTGTTCTCTGCGTACATTTCAGGACGGTCAAAATACTTGTCACATTCAATAGCGAAGATTTGAACACCTTCGACACTCAACTTTTTGACTTGATAAGCAGTATGAGGCCAATAATCGAGCTCGGTCGACAAAATCACTTCAGCTGAATCAATGTTTGGAATGTTTCTATAAGCAGGGATGGTCACTCGAACATCTTGTTCGAGTGTTTGTAACGCTTTTGGCAGTGCCTTGGCTACATCAGCCAAGCCACCACTTTTAATCAAGCCTTCAACTTCAGACGCTACAAAAAGTACCGAGAGAGTCTTAGTAACCAACTCGAGCTCCTTTGGAAATAACTACTACACCATCGTCAGAGACATGGTAATGCTTTTTATCTTCTTTCAGATTTACGCCAATCTGTGTTCCAGGTGCGATATCTGCATCTTTATCGACGATGACACGACGAAGTACACAACCTTCACCCACTTTCACGTCGCCCAGTAAGATACTCTCACTAATATCACACGCTGATGCGATATTACTACGGAAACCCAATACACACTTCTCAATGCGAGAACCACGTACGTAGCTGCCGTTACACACTAAGCTATCGATGATCTGAACACGGCCGTTTGCCGAATCAGTAAACGTAGCCGGCGGTAGTGGCGGATAGTACGTATGTAGTGGCCACTTGCGGTTGTATAGCGAGAATGGCGCATCTTTCTCAAGAAGATCCATATGAGCTTGCCAGTACGCGTCAATCGTACCTACATCGCGCCAATAAACTTCTTCTTTCTCACCAGTAATACGGTTAGTACTGAAGTCATAAACAAACACATCACCACGCGGAACCATGTTTGGAATGATGTCTTTTCCGAAATCATGTGTCGAGTCTTCTTTATCTGCATCTTCAACAAGTTCTGCGAACAACTCGTTAGCTTCAAATACGTAGTTACCCATAGACACAAGCGCAGACTCCGGGTCACCTGGAATTGGTTTCGGGTTAACCGGTTTCTCTTCAAAACCAATCATACGTCCTTCAGCATCCACTTCGATAACGCCGAATTCAGATGCTTCAGCAAGCGGCATACGCAATGCAGAAACGGTTAAAGCCGCTTTCTTCTCTTTATGGAAATCAAGCATCTGCTTAATGTCCATTTTGTAAATATGATCTGATCCAAAAATACAAACTTGATCAGGTTCTTCCAACTGCATGAAGCGAAGGTTTTGATAAATAGCATCTGCAGTACCTTCATACCAACGCTTACCTGTACGCATTTGCGCAGGAATTGGGTCGATAAAACGGTCTGTTATACCACTGATATTCCAACCTTTTTTCATGTGATGGAACAGTGATTGTGACTTAAACTGTGTTAATACGTAGATCTTCATTAGATCAGCATTAACGAAGTTATTCAGAGCAAAATCAATTAAGCGGTAACTACCACCGAAAGGAACCGAGGGTTTGCTGCGAGATTCAGTTAAAGGTCTTAAGCGAGAGCCTTCACCACCAGCAAGAATCATTCCTAATACACCAGCCATTTTATTCTCCATATATTTATAGCTTGTCGATGTTAGTGCTCTAAGAGGTATCTTCCTCTGGGGGATGAGCACCAACACTTATTTCGGTACTTAACGAATATCCATTCACATGCAGTGAAAATATCCTAAGCCAAACGTTGTTAAGTGTGCACTATTGTTTGCACTTGGTTTTATATACGTTATCGACTTTCCGGTCGATTTCAATTTTTAATACGCCATTCTGTGTTATGTAAGCCGATTGCTTTCCTAAGACTTAAAGCAGCTCACATTACACTGTTTTTATGAAACATTAAGTTAACACTCGGAATACATCAGGTATACAACTAAAACCTGATCTGTGACTTACAATATTTTAATTAAGTTACAATCACGTTAAGGTTGCATAATTAAAGATTATTATCCATTTCATTTATTTCATGACCTGAATTTAACAAATAGACACAGGTAAGGCCGACGATCGAGAGACAGCATAATTAGTCATATTCAGATCAAAAAAAAGCAGCCTAATGGCTGCTTTTTTCAACAATAAAATGTCAACCCATATCAGATCGGGTCACACATTCAGTTACTTCTCTTTAGGCTTTTTACGTTTATCCGTAACTTCCCACTTACCGTCAATGTACAAAGCGGTCCAACCTGAAGGTTTACCGTCCACTTCGGTACGAACGTAGTTTTCTTTTGTCTTACGACTAAAACGAACTACTGTCGGCTTGCCATCAGGATCAGCAACCGGTGCTGATGCCAGATACTGGAATTTAGGTGAAATACGGTCTTTAAAACGAACCAGCTCTTCCACTAATGGTGCACGTGTTTCACGTGATTTAGGGAAATTACTCGCGGCCATAAACAAACCAGAAGCCCCGTCACGAAGTACGAAGTATGCATCTGAATTTTCACATGGGAGTTCAGGGAAATGCACTGGGTCTTCTTTCGGTGGCGCTACTTCACCATTTTTCAGAATCTTCCGAGTGTTCTTACAATCTTCACTCGTACAGTCCATGTATTTACCGAAACGACCATTCTTCAAAACCATGTCAGAACTACATTTGTCACACTCAACAAGCGGACCATCATAGCCTTTCACTTTGAATTCGCCGTGTTCAACCACATAACCTTCACAGTTAGGGTTGTTACCACACACGTGCATCTTACGCTTATCATCGATCAGATAAGCATCCATTGCCGTTTCACAAATCGGACAACGCTTTTTCGCTCGAAGTGCTGCGGTTTCAACGTCTTCTTCAAGAACGTTGATAATACCGTCTTCATCGCCAAGGTTAATGGTTGTCTTACAGCGCTCTTTTGGTGGAAGTGCATAACCAGAACAACCTAGGAATACGCCAGTCGAAGCTGTACGAATACCCATTTTACGACTACAAGTTGGACACTCAATATCGGTTTCAACGATATGATTTGGCTTCATGCCACCAGCGTCTTCATCTAAATCGGCTTTTTCCAAATCGCCTGTAAAGTCTTCGAAGAAGTTATCTAGCACGCCTTTCCAGCTTGCTTCGCCTTCTGCAATTTGGTCTAACTTCTGCTCCATACGAGCCGTAAAGTCATAGTTCATTAGGTCATTGAAACTGCCATCTAGACGGTCAGTAACAATTTCACCCATCTTCTCAGCATAGAAACGACGCTGTTCAACTTTTACATAACCACGGTCTTGAATCGTAGAGATGATTGATGCGTACGTTGAAGGACGACCAATACCACGCTTCTCAAGCTCTTTAACTAGCGCCGCTTCAGTAAAACGGGCTGGCGGCTTAGTGAAGTGCTGTTTAGGGTCTAATGCGATAAGGTCTAGCTTTTCACCAACCTGTACAGCAGGAAGAATAGTATCTTCATTTTTGCCCATTGGACGTTGAACGCGAGTCCAACCGTCAAACTTAAGAATACGGCCTTTCGCTTTTAACGTGTACTCATCCGCTTTAACGCTTACTGTCGTTGAATCGTATTGCGCAGGTGTCATTTGACAAGCAACGAATTGATTCCAAATCAGTGAATATAGCTTGTGTGCGTCTGCGTCTACGCCGTTTAGGTCTTCCGACTTAACATCTACACTTGAAGGACGAATCGCTTCGTGGGCCTCTTGAGCGCCCTCTTTGCTGCCGTATACAAGTGCTTTAGGTGGAAGATATTGCTCGCCGTACTCAGAACCAATGTATTCACGAGCGGCTTCAACAGCTTCTGAACTCAAGTTGGTTGAGTCAGTACGCATATAAGTGATGTAACCCGCTTCATACAAACGTTGAGCCAACATCATGGTTTTCTTCACGCCGTAACCAAGACGCGTACTCGCTGCTTGTTGCAGCGTAGACGTGATGTAAGGGGCAGACGGCTTACTCTTAGTTGGGCGGTCTTCACGTTTACAGACTTCGTATTGAGCTTTTTCTAAAACGCTAACTGCAGCTTGTGTTTGCGCTTCATTATCAGGTTTAAACGCAACGCCGTCTTTCTGAGCGACTTGCAGTCTGAAATCTGTTTTCTCTGCTGTTTTGGTATCAGCATGCACATCCCAGAACTCTTCGGGGATAAAAGCGTTGATCTCGCGCTCACGCTCAACCAGTAGTTTTACAGCGACTGATTGAACACGGCCAGCGGATAGGCCTCGTGCTACTTTCTTCCAAAGCAGTGGCGACACCATAAAGCCAACAACACGGTCCATAAAACGTCGTGCTTGTTGTGCGTTTACGCCATCAATGTTTAGCTCACCTGGAGTTTCAAAAGCTTGTTGGATAGCATTTTTGGTAATTTCGTTAAAAACCACTCGCTTGTATCGCGTTTCATCACCACCGATGATCTCACGAAGGTGCCATGCGATAGCTTCTCCTTCGCGATCCAAATCGGTTGCGAGATAAACATGGTCTGCGTTCTCAGCCAGTTTTTGCAATTCAGCAACGACTTTTTCTTTACCAGGTAAAATTTGGTAGTTCGCTTCCCACTCTTGATATGGGTTGATACCCATCTTTTTAATGAGAGCTTTGCGATCTTTTTCTTTCTTGATACGAGCTTTATCTTCTGGGCTCATACCCTTGGTTGAAACTGCAGCAGCCTTTTGACCAGTACTTTGACCCGCCGTTGGTAAATCACGTACGTGACCTACACTCGACTTAACGACAAAGTCTTTGCCAAGATATTTATTGATAGTTTTAGCCTTGGCTGGCGACTCCACTATAACGAGCGATTTACCCATATTGACTCTAACGTCCTTAATCACGATGCTTCAGCACCAACAATTTAGCTTGTGGGCTTTTACGCATGATATTCTAAATTCATTGCTTCTTTTTTTACTATTGTGCGAGATTACTAGAAGATCAACCGCTTTTTTCAAAATTGGATCTGATCGCTCGACAATTCGACGACTCATAGAGAAAAGGGGCACAATATAAAGAAGCTATAAAGTACTCACTAAGAATACTTGCAAGAGCCTATTCATCAGGCATTACGTCTAAACGGGCTCATACTAAGCTTGTCCGCGAATCTAACGCGAGCCCCATTCAATTATTTTTGCCGTAAATCACAAAATAAATTGTGGATGTTTGAAAAGACTCTCTTAATCGGTTGTGAAATCATTGAATTTCTAGTTCGACACCATAAACTCAACGTTATATTCAGTTATCAGAGATAAACTCATGACAAAGAAAGTAATAGCAGAATTTGATTTACTGCTTATCGCAAACCAAATTATCCAATCACATGATGACTACATTGAAGGCATGCGCGCAAACAGCGTAGTAGAAAAAGACGATGTCCTCATCTTCAAAGGTGAATACTTCTTAGACAGCAATGGAATGCCGACAGAGAATACAACCGCAGTATTTAACATGTTTAAATACTTAGCGCACCATCTTTCAAAAGAATTTACGCTTCAGCAATAACGAAAAAGCTTGCCATTTAGGCAAGCTTTTTTACTTCCTGGACCGTTATAGACTTAGTATTTTTATAGACTCAGCATTTTCAGCTTATCGAAGTAGTCAGGGAATGTCTTTGATGTACAACCTGGATCATTGATCGTCACCGGGGTGTCACTCAAAGCAACCAACGAGAAACACATCGCCATGCGGTGATCATCGTAAGTATCAATCGCCGCGTGCGTCAGTTCAGCCACAGGGTTAACAATGATGTAGTCTTCACCCTCTTCCACCTCAGCGCCTACTTTACGTAGTTCTGTTGCCATTGCCGCTAAGCGATCCGTCTCTTTCACACGCCAGTTGTAAACATTGCGGATTGCGGTTGTTCCCTTAGCAAACAAAGCCGTTGTCGCAATTGTCATCGCCGCATCTGGAATATGGTTATAGTCCATATCAATGCCTTTTAGCTCACCACAACGAGAGATAACGTAGTCATCACCCCACTCGATTTCAGCACCCATTTTCTCAAGTGCATCAGCGAATTGGATATCACCTTGGATACTGTTTTTGCCAATACCTGTCACTTTAATCTCGCCACCTTTGATAGCAGCGGCTGCAAGGAAATATGACGCAGATGATGCATCACCTTCAACCAAGAAATCACCGGGTGCTATGTAAGATTGCCCAGTTGGAATCACAAATTCTTGGTAGTCATTGTTGATAACATCCACACCAAATTGCTTCATGATATGCAGCGTAATATCGATGTAAGGCTTAGAAACCAATTCACCTTCGATTTTGATGGTCACTTCGCCTTCAGCTAAAGGTGCAGCCATCAAAAATGCCGTCAAGAATTGACTAGAGATAGAACCATCGATAGAAACTGTACCACTCTTTAGCCCAGTACCCGTGATCTTCAGCGGTGGGTAATTTTCGTTCTCTAAGTATTCGACGTTGGCGCCGGCCTCTTGCAGAGCAGTCACTAAGTGACCGATTGGTCGCTCTTTCATGCGAGGCTCGCCAGTCAGAACATATTCACCACGCCCCAAACAAAGTGCAGCAGCCAGCGGGCGCATCGCCGTACCCGCGTTACCTAAGAAAAGCTCTAGGGCTTTGTCACTTGAGAATGCACCACCAACACCTGTCACTTCACAAACCGTTTTGTCTGCAGACAACTGATAATCAACACCTAACTGTGTTAATGCATTCAACATATGACGAATGTCATCACTGTCTAGTAAGTTTGTTAGGCGAGTTGTTCCCGTTGAAAGTGCAGCCAAAAGAAGCGCACGATTAGAGACACTTTTTGAGCCAGGTAGGTTAACTTCCCCGCTCACTTTCTGAATTGGTTGTAACGTAAGGCTTTCCATTAGTTCTTATAGTCCTTGTATCACCCGAAGTCACTGGCGCGTATTTATTTTCGGGTGATGAATAATTCTTCGTAGTTGCAGACTAACGAACTTTTCCAACGAACTCCAGAGCTAATCCCCTCGATAAAGGTGATTAATTAGCCAACCAAACACATTTGCATACTAGTACGCTAGATCAACTCTAACGCCATCCGAAAAATAGAGAATCCGCACATCATCACCTCTATTGAACAACATCGAATTGTCAACGTCTTGAATGATGTTAACCAGATTGTCATCCTTGGTTTTAACCAATAATTCAACGAGTTTATATTCCACCCGATATTGCGTATTACCGCGATTACGAGCGATCCCCGCCCCCGCTACAGCACCAACCGCCGTTGCGACTTCTTTACCTGTGCCGCCACCAAACTGATTACCAACCAAACCACCAATTGCCGCACCCAACAAGGTTTCCCAACCATTCGCTTTCGACTCTACGATCTCCTGTTGGGTAATGTACCTGACCGTATCAACCTCACCGTAAACGACCTCATTCACTGGTCTGGCTTGGTTTCTGTTGTAAGCTGCATTTGCCAACATGGGCAAAACAAGTAAAATCCAAAGCAACTTCTTCATGGTAAAACTCCTAAAGACCTCTTGGTCAGTGATTAATCTGTAATGCGGTACTTATGACTATATACCTAACCGAACTTGATACTACTAGTATAGAGTTTCCTTCGCCCTTCGACGCGCTTGATGAACCCAACGGTCTACTCGCGTTCGGTGGTGATTTGTCACCCATACGAATTCTGAACGCTTATAGCCAAGGTATATTTCCATGGTATGGCCCAGGAGAGCCTATACTTTGGTGGAGCCCTGCACCGCGAGCGGTATTTAATCCTAAGACATTCGAACCATCAAAAAGTCTTAAAAAATTTCAAAGAAAGCATAATTACCGTGTCAGCATCAACCAAGCGACGGACAGAATAATTGGTTATTGCTCTTCACTGAGACCGGAAGAGGAAACTTGGTTAAACAATGACATGCAAGCAGCCTACCGTGAACTCGCTTCATTAGGGTTCTGCCACTCAGTTGAGGTTTGGCAAGATGACGAGCTGATTGGCGGGCTTTATGGGTTACAAAGAGGCCAAGTCTTTTGCGGTGAATCGATGTTCAGCCTGAAGACTAATGCCTCTAAAATTGCGCTATGGTACTTTTGTGAGCACTTTACACAATTCGGCGGACAACTCATCGATTGCCAAGTCATGAACCCACACTTGGAATCCTTGGGCGCTATCGAGGTTGATAGGGATGAATTCCTAAGTTCTCTTCGATTACTCAAAGAAACGTCCGTTAACGATGCATGTTTTAAAAAACAATGGCTAAAGGAAATGCCTTAATGAATCCAGATTTACAACAAATCAGAATTGGATTAACAGACAATCACGCTTGCAGTTACTTACCCCATCTCGAAGAAAGAGTGGCAGTCACGCTTGATGAACACATGCACACCGCAGATAACTATGAAGTTCTACTTGCAAATGGATTTCGCCGCAGTGGAACAACCATTTATAAACCACATTGCGATAATTGCTCATCGTGCCAAGCGATTCGACTGTCGATTCCCGAGGTCAAGTTTTCCAAGAGCCAACGACGAATACTCAACAAGGCCAAAGCGCTGCGTTGGGAGCTGAAAGATGAAATGGATGACAACTGGTTTGACTTGTATAGCCGCTATATAACCGCTCGCCACCGTTCGGGAACCATGTATCCACCGAAGAAAGAAGAGTTTCTGCATTTCTCTAAAAATGAATGGCTTGCTACAAAGTTCATGCACATCTATGATGAGGGGCAGTTAGTCGGCATTGCCGTTACAGACATCATGTCTCACTGTACGAGCGCGTTTTATACCTTCTTCGACCCTGATATCGACATTTCCATGGGAACTCTTGGCGTTCTATTCCAGATCCAACATGCCCAGAAAGAACAAAAACAATGGTTATATTTGGGTTATCAAATCGATGAATGCCCTGCGATGAACTATAAAGTACGATTTCAACGTCATCAAAGGCTAGTAAATCAGCGGTGGCAAGGGTAGAATACGCGACAACTTTACATATTTTGATTTTAACGGCACAATCAAGCCGTTGAAAACCGCCAAATTTCGAAAGAGGATTAGATGGCTAAAGAAGACGTAATCGAGATGCAAGGCACTGTCCTTGATACTCTACCAAACACAATGTTCCGTGTTGAGCTTGAAAACGGTCACGTAGTGACAGCACACATCTCTGGTAAAATGCGTAAGAACTACATCCGTATTCTTACTGGTGATAAAGTAACTGTTGAGATGACTCCATACGACCTTTCTAAAGGCCGCATCGTCTTCCGTGCTCGTTAATTTTTAATTACCGAATACGATAAGAAGCGGAGCCCTCAAGGCTCCGTTTTTTATCGCCTGAACTTTTTACCACTCCAACAACACCAACCTCGCATCTAGCATCTAACATCTAACATCTAACATCTAACATCTAACATCTAACATCTAACATCTAGCAAGCATAAAAAAACGCACAACCGAAGTCATGCGTTTAATATCGTAATTAACTGTACCCAGTGCTCTTTATAAGCCGTTAGTGTTTAAGAAGTATGCCTAATGCATAACCTCTTCTTTCGCACCAACATAGATGAAATCCAGTTCGTCTTTTTTCAGAGATACTTTAACCGTACCGCCGTCAACCAAACTTCCGAACAGCAACTCATTAGCAAGAGGCTTTTTAAGCTTCTCTTGAATCACACGTCCCATCGGACGAGCGCCCATGGTCTTGTCATAGCCTCTTTCAGCTAACCAATGACGAGCATCCTCAGAAACCTCTAAAGATACACCACGAGCGTCCAGTTGGACCTGAAGCTCAACAATGAATTTATCAACAACTTGACTGATCACACTTGGATCAAGGCTGTTGAACCAGATGATATTATCAAGACGGTTACGGAACTCAGGAGTAAATACCTTCTTGATTTCACTCATTGCGTCTGGCGCATGATCTTGCTGGATCAAACCGATCGATTTCTTCTCGGTTTCTGCAACACCAGCGTTGGTCGTCATCACTAGGATCACATTGCGGAAATCTGCTTTGCGACCGTTGTTGTCGGTTAGCGTACCGTTGTCCATCACCTGTAATAACAAGTTAAAGATATCTGGGTGTGCCTTCTCGATCTCATCAAGTAGCACAACAGAGTGTGGGTTCTTGATAACAGCATCGGTTAGCAGACCACCTTGATCATAACCAACATAACCAGGAGGCGCACCGATCAAGCGGCTTACCGAGTGACGCTCACCGTACTCAGACATATCAAAGCGCAGAAGCTCAATACCCATCAATTTAGACAGTTGAACAGTCACCTCTGTTTTACCGACACCAGTAGGGCCAGCAAACAAGAATGAACCAACAGGTTTATTGTCTGCTCCCAACCCTGCACGAGTTAGCTTGATCGCTTCGCTCAATACATCGATCGCTGGGTCTTGTCCGAATACCAACATTTTCATGCGGTCATCCAGTTTCTGCAGCGTATCTTTGTCTGAAGACGATACTGACTTCTCAGGAATACGCGCCATTTTCGCAACCATTGACTCAATATCAGCCACGCTTACCGTTTTCTTACGACGACTTGCAGGCGCCAAACGACTACGAGCACCCGCTTCATCAATAACGTCAATCGCCTTATCTGGAAGGTGACGTTCATTAATATACTTAGCAGACAACTCCACAGCGGCACGTAACGCTTTGTTGGTGTAACGTACTTCGTGATGAGCTTCGTATTTTGGCTTCAAGCCAATCAGAATTTTGGTTGTATCATCTAGCGATGGTTCAACAATATCGATTTTCTGGAAGCGACGAGATAAAGCACGCTCCTTCTCAAAAATACTGCTGTACTCTTGGTAAGTGGTTGAGCCAATACAACGTAATTTACCGCTGCTTAATAGCGGTTTAATTAGGTTTGCCGCATCCACCTGACCACCCGATGCTGCACCCGCACCAATAATGGTATGGATCTCATCGATGAACAGGATAGCGTCTTCTTCTTTCTCGAGTTGCTTCAGAATCGCTTTAAAGCGCTTCTCAAAGTCACCACGATATTTCGTTCCCGCAAGCAATGAACCAATATCCAAAGAGTAAATCACGCTGCTCTGAATGATTTCAGGGACTTGGCCTTCAACGATGCGCCATGCAAGACCTTCAGCGATAGCAGTTTTACCCACACCCGCCTCTCCCACTAATAGAGGGTTGTTCTTACGACGACGACACAGAACTTGAACGGTACGTTCTAGCTCTTTGTCACGACCGATGAGTGGGTCAATGTTACCTTGCTTCGCTACTTCGTTAAGGTTGGTCGCAAAATTTTCTAGACGATCTTCTGAGTTAGCTTCTTCGGCATTCTCTGCACCACCAAATGAATCAGGAGATGAACCGCTATCGCCTTCATTGCTGCCTTTGGTAATACCGTGTGAAATAAAATTCACTATGTCTAAGCGGCTGATGTCGTTTTTCTTAAGAAGATATGCCGCGTGAGATTCTTGCTCACTAAAAATAGCCACAAGTACATTTGCACCTGTTACTTCGCTGCGACCTGAAGATTGAACGTGAAAAACAGCGCGCTGAAGTACTCGTTGAAAGCTCAGCGTGGGCTGGGTTTCACGAGTCTCGTCGCTTTCAGGGATGAGTGGGGTCGTTTGGTCGATAAAAATATCGAGCTCATTGCGAAGAGCATCGAGATCAGCCTGACAAGCTTGGAGCGCTTCCTTGGCCGCATCATTTTCTAATAATGCTAGTAGGAGGTGTTCGACAGTCATGAATTCATGTCGCTTGTCTCGCGCACGAGAAAATGCGCCATTTAAACTCGTCTCTAATTCTTTATTTAGCATAAGTACCTCCTAAGGGAACAACAGTGTTGTTCGAGCAATTTACACTTGCTCCATTGTACATAGTAGCGGATGCTCATTTTCCTTTGAGTACATCGTTACCTGCGCTACCTTTGTTTCCGCTATTTCAGCACTGTATGTGCCGCAAATAGCTTTACCTTCATAATGAACCTTGAGCATCACTTCCGTTGCTTTTTCGATATCTAGTGAGAAAAATCGCTCTAGGATCTCGATTACAAAGTCCATGGGCGTGTAGTCATCGTTATGTAATACAACGTTATACATTGCCGGTGGCTTTACTTTCGTTCTCTCTTTCTCCAGTAAATCTGAGCCTGGAGATGCCCATTCAAAGTTTCTGCTCATATTAGCTTTGCTAAGGGTTATTTTTCGGAAGTCGTGAATGTTTAGTTAACTCAAATTTACCACATTCACGCATTACGGTGTACTAAGAAACTGCACCAAGAAACAGTACCAAAAAATATTCCTCTATACTGAGCCTAATCCACCATTTCCATCGCTGCAAATAAAAGATCTCGATTAACAGGATTAACATATGTGATTGATTAAAAAGACACCACAACTATTGATGGTGACGATAAGATCGTCGTTAAGTTACTATTTAGTTAATAGTATGCAGCCAATCTCGAATGTGATTTGTTATTAAAATTGATCATTTTTATACCAATTTGCTATTGACTGTACTCAATCATTAGCTACATTGGAGCTAAAAGGTTTTTCTGATACAACTTCGTAACACGATTCTAAACCTAGTAATAAGCGTTAAAAATTTATAATAAGGAATAATTACGCAGGGTAGCGTTAATTTCCGTAAGCAATGTATGAGATTCAAGCTATCAGCTGAAATTGTTTAGTTGATAGGAATAATATCAATCGAACTTACATTGATTTGATATAACAACGTTAGTAACAAAATGCATGAGGGATGTATAGCATGGCTACAGGTACAGTAAAATGGTTTAACAATGCCAAAGGGTTTGGCTTTATTTGTCCAGAAGGTGAAGATGGCGATATTTTCGCGCACTACTCCACAATACAAATGGAAGGTTATCGAACCTTAAAGGCAGGTCAACAGGTCGATTATGAAGTAGAAAGTGGACCTAAAGGCTCCCATGCTAGCTCCGTTGTTCCTGTAGAAGGCAGCGCCGTAAAATAGGCGATTGCCAAACATGTAGACCTCTATCAGTCTTATTAAACGACTGTCAGGTAAGCAGAACATTGAAACCGCTCATTTGATACCTGTAATACAGGCTTAAATGGGCGGTTTTTCGATCTGAGAGCTAAAAGCTATTCACCAGTACAAATCGTCCGAGAGATCCCTTTAGCTAGGTCTAGGTCTAGGTCTAGGTCTAGGTCTAGGTCTAGGTCTAGGAAGCATTATGAATAAAAAAAGACGCTTTAACGTTATCGTTAAAGCGTCTTTCGTTTTGACTTTATCTGTGACTTAACTGCCAGACCAAGCAACTCGTTAGTAAATCATGTTCATGACTTACTAACGATGAGTCCAATCACTATGCGTCAATAAATGCGTTTAGCGTTGAGCTTGGGCGCATTAGTGATGAAACCAATGCATCATCAAGTAGGTAATAACCGCCTAAGTCGCCAGCTGGACCTTGAGCGTTATTCAGCTCAGCAACAATAGCTTCTTCACTTTCAGCCAATTGAGTTGCAACACCTGCGAACTCAGCAGCAAGGTCAGCGTCAACCGTTTGCTCAGCCAGCGCTTTCGCCCAGTATGCTGCAAGGTAGTAGTGGCTACCACGGTTATCAAGCTCACCCACTCGACGTGAAGGAGACTTGTTGTTATCTAGGAATTCACCCGTCGCTTTATCAAGCGCGTCAGCGAGAACTTGTGCCTTAGCATTCCCCGTTACTACGCTTAGGTGCTCTAGAGATGCCGCTAGTGCCAAGAACTCACCAAGAGAGTCCCAACGCAGGTGGTTTTCTTTCTCTACTTGTTGAACATGCTTAGGCGCAGAACCGCCAGCACCTGTTTCAAACAGGCCGCCACCGTTCATAAGTGGAACAATCGATAGCATTTTAGCTGACGTACCAAGCTCTAGAATCGGGAACAAATCCGTTAGGTAATCACGTAATACGTTACCTGTAACCGAAATAGTATCTAGGCCTTCTTTGATACGAACCAGTGAGTACTGAGTTGCTTCTAAAGGAGCAAGGATCTTAATTTCAAGACCATCGGTATCATATTCAGGAAGGTAAGCGTCAACTTTCTTAATAAGCTGAGCATCATGCGCGCGAGACGCGTCTAGCCAGAATACTGCAGGAACACCCGAAGCACGAGCACGAGTTACCGCTAGCTTAACCCAGTCTTGAATCGGTGCATCTTTAACCTGACACATACGGAAGATATCACCTTCCTCTACGTCTTGCTCTAGAAGCACAACGCCTGAAGCGTCAACAACTTGAACCTGACCAGCAGCTTCAAGGATAAAAGTCTTATCGTGAGAACCGTACTCTTCGGCTTTTTGAGCCATCAAGCCAACGTTTGGTACACTACCCATTGTTGTTGGATCGAAAGCACCATTCTCTTTGCAGAAATCAATAACTGCTTGGTAGATGCTTGCGTAGCTGCGATCAGGGATCATAGCTTTCGTGTCTTTTTGCTTACCTTCTGGATCCCACATTTGACCTGAAGAACGCAGCATTGCAGGCATAGATGCATCAACAATGATGTCGCTTGGAACGTGTAGGTTAGTAATGCCGCGATCCGAATCAACCATCGCTAGTGGTGGTTGAGTCTCGTATACCGCTTGTAGGTCAGCTTCAATCGCTTCTTTCTGCTCTTGAGGAAGCGCAGCAATTTTTGCGTATACATCGCCGATGCCGTTGTTTACATCAACACCAAGCTCTTCAAACAGTTGACCGTGCTTAGCGAATACGTCTTTGTAGTAAACCTTAACTGCATGACCAAAGATCACAGGGTCAGATACTTTCATCATCGTCGCTTTCATGTGAAGAGAAAGCAGTACACCTTGCTCTTTAGCTGATGCGATCTCTTTCTCGAAGAACGCAACCAAAGCGGCCTTGTTCATCACTGACGCATCAATGATCTCTTTATCTTGCAATGCAAAAGCGGGCTTCAGAGTTTTCTTCGCACCATCTTTACCAACGAATTCAATGCTAACTTCTGTAGCACCTTCAATTGTTACTGACTTTTCGCTGCCGAAGAAGTCTTTGTCGTCCATACTTGAAACGTGCGACTTAGAATCCGCAGACCAAGCACCCATTGAGTGTGGGTTCTTCTTCGCGTAGTTTTTAACAGAAAGTGGAGCGCGGCGATCCGAGTTACCTTCACGTAACACAGGGTTTACAGCACTGCCTTTGATTTTATCGTAAGTCGCTTTAACGGCTTTCTCTTCATCAGTGTTTGCTTCTTCTGGGTAATTAGGAAGTGCGTAACCTTTTGACTGAAGCTCTTTGATTGTTGCTTGAAGTTGAGGAACAGATGCAGAGATGTTTGGAAGCTTGATGATGTTCGCTTCTGGTGTCTTAGCCAATTCACCAAGTTCTGCTAATGCATCACCAATACGTTGCTCTTCGTTCAGGTAGTCAGGGAAGTTGGCAATAATGCGCCCTGCAAGTGAAATGTCGCGAGTATCAACGTTAATACCAGAAGAAGCCGTAAAAGATTGAATGATAGGCAGCAGAGAGTAAGTTGCTAGCGCCGGAGCTTCGTCAGTAATGGTATAGATGATCGTTGGTTTTTCAGTAGGCATGAAATTTCCCTATAGTTCTTACAAGCTCACTTAAAGCAGTGAGAGTGTTATAAATTGACCAGTAAGCCACTCTGAGAGTGAAAACTGCTTACTCGATAGTCGTACTCTATCTTATTTTTCATGCAATCTTGACGACAGCATGAGCCAAATCCGTGAGTGCATTGTTTTAATAAAAGAGCCAGTTATAATAAAACACGAAGGTATAATTAAACAAATCAGGCTTAAGAGTCCATCAACTTGTTCTATTTTGTGTCTTTTAGGCGCGCAAATGATAGCTCAATTCCGTTTCTATGAAAACTTTTCGGCACACTTCGTTTACATTTTTGCAAGGTAGTTAACATGTCTACTCGCTCACGCAGCGCATCTCGTTCAGACAAACCGGCTCGTTCTGGTACCACATTAAAACAAAGCGGTAATAGACAGAATCAACACAGTGGCAAAAATGACACTGGCAGTTCACACAAAAAACCGCACTCCAGCAAACACCGATATAAAGGCAAAACTACCAACGCAAAGCCTAAGGTAGCACCCGAAGATCGCAAAGTGATTCTATTCAACAAACCTTTTGATACTCTCAGCCAGTTCACTGATGGCGAAGGTAGAAAAACGCTAGCGGATTTTATTCCCGTAAAAGATGTTTATGCTGCTGGTCGCTTAGATCGAGATAGTGAAGGTTTATTGGTCTTGACCAATGATGGCATCTTTCAAGCTAAGTTGACTCAGCCGAACTCAAAATCGCCCAAGACTTACTGGGTACAGGTCGAAGGCGCACCTTCTGAGAAAGATTTAGATAAATTGAGAAAAGGTGTTGAACTAAAAGATGGCATGACATTGCCTGCAGAAGTAGAAGTGATGCAAGAACCTCAGGTTTGGGAAAGAACTCCTCCTGTGCGCTTCAGAGCGGCGATACCAACAACATGGTTAGCGATTACCATCATCGAAGGACGTAACCGTCAGGTAAGACGAATGACAGCAAACATAGGCTTCCCTACCCTGCGTCTAATCCGCTACTCAATGGGCAATATGAACGTGGGTCAGCTTCAGCCAGGTGAATGGAAAGAGATTTAGCTCTTACTGATACAGAAAAAGTACCAATATAGCAAAAGCGAGACTCTTATTAGTCTCGCTTTTTTGTAGATGAAGATTGATTACTCTTGGTCAATCATCCATTTACGAAATTCTTTGCGTTCTTGCTTAGAAGCTTTTAGGTACCAAGCTTTGAGTTGGTCAAGGTTACTTGAAGCAACAGCCTTAGCCGCAGGCACTTTTACAGCTCTTGATGCTGTATCTGCAGCTGCTATAGGAAGCACTTGCACTTCTACAGGCTTATCTAATAGCTTGCCGCCTTCAAAATAAATACCTTTCGACTGGTTATATTCTGCCAATAACTTGTCCATCGCTAAGTACGGAAACAACCCACCTTTTGAAGGCAATTTTTCTTGTGTGTATTCTAATGCTGAACCATCTTGAATCAATTTCCAATCAGGCTGTTCTGACTTAAATGCATTCACAGCTTCCTGATGGCTTCGAGCTGGTGGGCTATCAATTTTGATTTCTTCACCATTTACTATGAAAGACAAAACGTATGGTTTAGATGTAAATACCTTAGCTGAATTACCTCTGCCAAGTTTCTTATTCATCTTAACAATTAGCTGAACATCCCCTTTAGGAATCTGTTGATTTCCAATTTCAGAATCGGCTTTTTGACCATTAACATACAGAACCGATAGCCCCTTAGCGGGAATTAATGTTGTTGCACTCACCGTAAAAGAAAGCAAAGCACAAAGTGTTAGCATCCATTTCATCATAATAATCTCTTAAACCCCATGATATTCGAGCTTAATTCTAACAGCAGCTTAACTGGCTTAAAAGAAATAAACCATTGTTATAGAAAATAAAAAGCCACCCAAATGGGTGGCTTCAATATGTTACTAAAAGTCTTCAATTAGAAAGAAGCTTTGATACCAACACCGTAACCTAGGTCAGTGTTCTTTTTATCGTTGTCACCGATTTCTACGTAAACTGTAGTGTTAGGTGCGATGCCGTAACCAGCGTTTAGGAACCACTCAACGTAGTCCTCTTCAGCTACAACGCTCTTGTCAATGCTTGCAACACCACCAGCGAAAGTTGTTTTACCCATAGTGTAGTCAGCGGCTAATGCAATTGTGTCAGTGTCTTTCTTAGTACCAGTTACAGGCTTGCTTTCTACATTGTAGTAACCAAGCTCTAGGTTTAGGTTCTCAAAACCACCAAAACGAGCTTCTAGAGCTAGAAGAGTTTCGTCAGCGTGTACGGTTAGTTTTTTACCTTTAAGCTCTGCGTCACCGTAGAATGCTGTGAAATCGAAATCAGCTACGCGGTAACCCACTTTAGCGTCAAAGTATTGACCATCTTTACCAATATTTTGTGCTTCGTGCTTGTCTTGGATTAGACCTAGGCCAGCGTAGAAAGAACCGTTGTCGTAATCGTAACGAACAGCTTCTTCACCACCGAAGTCTGCATCTTTGAAGAACGAGCTAACACCGAATAGGTAATCAGAACCAATACCAGCATCATCAAGTTGAGTATCTAGTTTACCAACTTTAAGAGTACCGAATTCATTGTGGTAGAAACCAAAGTAAACGTTACCTACTGAAGAATTACCACTTGCACGGTCATTGTTGTCGCCAGAAAACTCTAGGTAAGCACCGATTTGTAGATCGTTGTTCACATCGTAACGAGTGTCGAAGCCAAAATCTGCATCGTCGATTTCTTGCTTAAGGTCTTGGTTATCACCGATAGCCTGCTTGTAACGAATCTCTACGTCACCAGTCAAGTTAACTGAAACACCATCTTGATTGTAAAGTTCAATAGCTTGTGCAGACGTAGCTGCTGTCATAACTGCTAGAGCTAATAGAGTCTTTTTCATAATAAATCCACTGCCTTTTCTAAGAATGGGAGATCCTTGCCCGGTTCCCTTTTATTTTTTATGACTGGTCATTACTACTCTTTGGTAGTTAATCACCGCCACTAAATTTCGTGGTCTAGATTGCAAAAGATTATCCTGCGTGTCAAATAAACTAAAAACAAACCTAAAAAAACAAAAATACATAAAAATCAGGGGTTTACATTTTTTTCTATCATTTTACGAGCAACTTACCCTTAATTTTCAAGGGAAATATAATAGCCCAAACAAAGAACAGAACAGTGTAATGCTCCGCGACAATCAATTTAAAGTGCAATTTACAGAACTTAATAACTGGATTGTGCAATTTTTTGATATATATATTTCGTAACATAAATAAAATCGTTAAGTTCCTGAAGGTTCAGTTTTTTTTTGTGAACGAGATCTACCTTTGATTCAAAAGCAAGCTATTTTGCGGTAAATGTACCGACTAGTGATATGTGCTACTATCCTCGCTCCGTTACGTAGGTCACAGTATGCTAACTACTAAAATTCAAAATTCTATACGCACCAGTTATCAAAACCTCCAAGATCAGTTGGATAACTTTGTACCTCGACGTGCTCAAAATTACCTTGTTGCAGAAATAGCGAAGACACTTTGTGGTCAATACCACAAAAGTAATCGCATGATTGTTGCTGAAGCAGGTACCGGGATCGGGAAGTCACTGGCTTATTTAATGGCAACAATTCCTGTCGCCGTGCTCAACAATCGTAAAATCGTCATTTCAACAGCGACCGTTGCGCTACAAGAACAACTCGTCAATAAAGATCTCCCTCTATATAGACGACTTACTGATAGAGAGTTTTCTTTCATCTTAGCGAAAGGAAGGCAGCGTTATTGTTGTACAGAGAAGTTGGCCGCTGCGTGTGGGGTTGATGGTGGTCAAATGGCCATGTTCGAGTCCAAACCAAAAAAGAAAGACATCGAGCAACTGCAAACCATGTACCGCAGCCTCACCCAAGGTAAATGGGATGGTGACCGTGATTCGTGGCCAAAACCTATCGACAACATGATTTGGCAGATGATTGTCAGTGATAAGCACAGCTGTAACAACAGTATGCCTACGCACAGAGACTGCCCTTTCCAAAAAGCGCGTTCAGAGCTAGATAAAGCAGACGTGATTATCGCCAATCACAGTTTAGTGATGGCTGATGCGGACCTAGGCGGCGGTGTGATACTGCCAGAACCAGAAAATAGCATCTATATATTTGATGAAGCTCACCACTTGCCACACGTAGCGAGAGATCACTCCTCTGCTGCCGCAAGCTTAAAAGGTGCTGCCTCTTGGTTAGAGCGTTTGAATCAATCGATCACTAAGCTTTCGGGGCTAGCAGACGAGAAACGTGTTCATAGATTTAGAAATGAGTTGCAAGACTCAGTACAACAACTGATCCCGACTCTGACTAAAATGAGCAAACAGTTTGACGCTAGCCACTTCGAAGATGGCTTGTATCGCTTCGAGCATGGTGACTTACCTGAATGGTTAGAAAGCGAATCGAAAGATCTCAAACAATTAACGCAAAAGGCGAGCCAAGCCGTAGCAAAAATTGCAGACTTGATTGCAGAACGAGTTAAAGACGGAGAGCTTTCCGCAAAGCTTGCAGAGCCTGCGCTTGCAGAAATTGGCTTTTATATACAAAGAACAGAAAACCTTGCTCAAGTTTGGCGATTAATGGCTGAACCTAAGAGAGAAAAAGGGGCGCCTTTGGCTCGCTGGCTTGAATTAAGCAAAGAAAGCGAGGGAGACTTTGTTGTTAATGTCTCACCATTAGAAGTCGGTTGGCAACTGGACCAACAGATTTGGAGTCGTTGTGTTGGTGCAGTGTTAGTATCTGCGACCATGAGAGCACTCAACTCTTTCAGCTTTTTTTGTCATCAATCAGGTATCAGCCAAAAAGCAGAAGATGGCGTACAATTTCTTGCTTTGGCATCGCCGTTTGATTATCAGAACCAAGCTGAATTAGTGGTACCTGCAATGAAGTACGAACCACAAGCACCTCAGTTTACCGAATATCTTATTGAAATTTTGCCTAAGGTAATAGAAGACAACAAAGCCAATCTCATTCTATTCTCTTCTTATTGGCAAATGAACCAAGTGGCACAAGCTTTGGCAACAGATTTCGTTAAAAAGTCGTGGGCGTTACAGGTTCAGGGGGATACCTCACGAACTGAAATCCTAAAAAAACATAAAAAGCTCATAGGCCAAGGTAAAACAAGCGTTCTTTTTGGAACGGGTAGCTTTTCTGAAGGTCTTGATCTACCTGGCGAGCTGCTTGAAAACCTTGTTATTACCAAGATTCCTTTTGGTGTTCCTACCTCACCTGTAGAGCGGGCACATTCAGAATATATTGAATCTCGTGGCGGTAATCCGTTTATGCAGATTACTGTTCCAGAAGCGAGTAAAAAGCTTATTCAATCTGTGGGTAGATTGCTGCGTAAAGAACGAGATTCTGGTAAAGTCACGATCCTTGATAGACGCATAGTCACGAAGCGATACGGAAAGTCCCTACTCGATTCGCTACCGCCTTTTAAAAGAACAATAAAATACTAATTTTTCTACCCTCGTGGTAGTTATGGGTCTGCCATCGCTAGGCCCTTGCATTCACAACCCAGCATGACTAATCCCTCGATTCTTCATGTGGCTGCCCGAACAGCCGATAACGAGAACACTAGCTATTTATGGAAATGATTGAGCCAACCATGTTGGTCATACTTGCCTTGGTTGCATTTGCTGCAGGCTTTATTGATGCTGTCGCCGGTGGCGGAGGAATGTTAACTGTACCAGCTTTGCTATCGCTTGGTTTACCACCACACATTGCACTCGGTACTAATAAGCTGGCCGCAACATTCGCCTCATCAACAGCCGCTTTTACTTACTATCGCAAGAAGCTGTTCAAACCTGAATGTTGGGTCAGTGCTTTCATATCTACTTTAATAGGTGCAACAATCGGCACCCTGACTGTTGATGCCATAAGCACAGAGTGGTTAGAGAAGGTATTACCGCTAGTCATTCTTGCAGCAGCTGTCTATACCATTTTTCATAAGACTCCAGATGTGAGCCATAATGTGTCTCCTAAACCGTGCCCGGTACTCAAGAGAAAGCAAAAGTACCAAGGATTCATTCTCGGCTTTTATGATGGTGTTGCAGGCCCAGGAACCGGCGCTTTTTGGACTGTGAGCTCGATGGCGCTTTATCGTCTCAATATCTTACTTGCTTCAGGTCTATCTAAAGCCATGAACTTTACCAGTAACTTTACGTCTTTGGTTACCTTCGCAATTCTTGGTCATATTGATTGGGTTCTTGGTTTAACTATGGGTCTTTGTTTGATGGCTGGAGCATTTGTTGGGGCACATTCTGCTATTCGTTTCGGTGCTACATTTATACGACCTGTTTTTGTTACTGTTGTAAGCGTACTTGCGATTAAGCTGGCTTACGAAGCTTGGTTTGTAACCTTATAGCCCAGTCGCCCAAGGTAAGTAAAATGAATCACTTCTCTAAATTAAAAAGCGTCATTGATACCTTAATTGGCCATTGCTCGCAGGTTGATAAATCTCGAGGGGCTTATCATCAAGCCTTGTTCGATAGAACCTTGTTTAAGTGCAGCTCTTCTATTTTACTGCCCTACGCACTCGAAACTCAGGCAACGTACAACACTATTGTTCGAGAACAAGCGACAAACCAACTTACTGCTTCTCGGGCCAACTACCTGACAGAAAAACTCACTAATCAGATAGCTGCAATCCAAAGAGAACTAGCCAACCATGATTTAAGGTTAGATCGAAAAAGTAAGTCAGGAAAAAACCTTAACGACCTATACAACGAACTCGCTCAGCACCAAGATTGGCAAAAGCGACTGGTCGATTTAGTACGAGTACGCAAGTTAGCGTTTGATTCTGCGCCTCGCCACAGTAAGAAAAAAGCGGACGAGGCTTGGCAATTAGCAAAAGAACGATTAGAACGCTGCGAAGACTCAATGAAAAATATTGAGAGACTGATTAACTTAGAGAACCCCAAGCGAAATGAACACTGATAACCCATCATCACCACTGGATAACGCCCCAGAAGAAGTTAAGTTAGCTGTCGACCTGATCTATCTGCTCGAAAGCAACGAAATCGATCCAAAGGTTGCGTTAGAAGCAATTAAGATTGTCCAACAAGATTTACAAGCCAAACTAGCATCTAGCATCTAGCATCTAGCATCTAGCATCTAGCATAAAAACATACAGGATTCACATGTACCAACTTAGCTTTTCTATGCCCGAATTTCTTGAAAACTACTGGCATAAAAAACCAACCATCTTGAAAGGTGGCTTCCAAAACTTCATCGACCCAATTTCGCCGGAAGAACTTGCTGGTTTATCGATGGAAGAAGAAGTGGATTCTCGCTTTGTCTCTAACCTCGACAATCAATGGACTGCAGAACATGGTCCATTCTCAGAAGAGAAGTTTGGCGAACTCACTGAAACACATTGGCAATTGATCGTTCAAGCGGCTAACCACTGGCATCAGGGTGCCAATCAGCTGACTGAAGCGTTCCAAGCGTTACCAAACTGGTTATTCGACGATCTAATGATCTGCTATTCAGCACCAGAAGGTGGCGTAGGCCCCCATATTGATCAATACGATGTATTTATCATTCAAGGCCAAGGTAAACGCCAGTGGAAAGTCGGCGCAAAAGATATTGGCCAATACAAAGAGACCGTTCAAGCTTCTGCACTTCGTCAAATCGAAGGTTTTGACCCGATCATTGATGAAACTTTAGAGCCAGGCGATATCCTTTATATCCCACCAGGTTTCCCGCATGAAGGGAACACGTTAGAGCCGTCAATGAGCTACTCTATTGGCTACCGCTCCCCTAAAGAACAAGAGCTGATTAGCAACTTTGCCGACTTTGTACTTGCTCATGATATGGGTGATGTTCACCTGCATGATCCAGAGTTCAAAACGCAAGAAGGCTACGGCAAAATTCGTTCATCGGATTTAAGCAATCTCACTGACATGTTGAAATCTGCACTAGAGCAACCTGAAACCATCAGCGAATTCATGGGATGTTTGCTAAGCCAATCACGCCACCAGCTTGATATCGTCGCTCCTGAGCCATTATGGACAGAAGAAGAGATCGCTCAGCACTTAGAGTCAGAAGGCGAGATTTGTCGAGTATCGGGCTTAAAAGCGCTCTACCATGAGAATGAAAGCAACACAGCTTACATCAATGGGGAAGTCGTTAAAGTTGAACAGGCTGATTCTTCGCTACTAAACGTACTGTGTGATGATTCGGTAATTAACTCAACAACTAATCTTTCTCCTTCAGGTGTAACCGTCGTGACGGAATTGGTGAATAAAGGTTACTGGTTTATCGAAGACTAACATCGTTAATCGGTTTCGCGGATATCGCCAAGCCCTAGAGCCTTAGAGCCCAAGAAAAATAAAAGGGACAAATGAAATCTTCATTTGTCCCTTTTTCTATTCAATTGTTAACTAAGCTTAAAAGCTATACAGTGAACAACTAGGCTAAACCTTGAACTGATTAACCAATTTCTGCTGCTGTTGGGACAGTTGATCAATTTCGCTACCCACTTGTTCAGAAGCTGCGGCTTGATCCAAGATCTTCGCACTCAAATCACGGATATTAACGACACTTTGGTTCACTTCACCGGAAACCGATTGTTGCTCTTCTGCCGCTCTCACGATCTGGTTGTTCATATCACTGATCGCTTCTATAGAAGTAAAGATCGAACCCAGATCTTCGACCGCTTTTTGAACATGTAATGCCGTGTCGTTAGCGAGAATATTACCTTCTTGTATCGCTTCAACGACATCTTGAGTGCCCGCGTGGACCTTGTCGATCACCGCTCTGATTTCACCAACCGATGACTGTGTGCGACTTGCGAGGTTTCTTACCTCATCAGCAACGACGGCAAAACCTCGACCTTGCTCACCTGCACGAGCCGCTTCAATCGCCGCATTCAATGCCAGTAAGTTGGTTTGCTCAGAGATCCCTTCAATCACACTTAAGATCTCAGTGATGTTACCGTTATTTTTAGCCAACTCTTCAACAATAGGCACGGCGCTCGACATACGATCCACCAGCTTTCTCATCTCACCGGCAGAAAGTTCGATAACCTGTTGGCCTTGCTGAGCAGAACGATTCGCTTCACAAGCGGCATCAACGGCTATTTCAGCATTTTGTACCACTAAGCCCGAAGTCTGAGTCATCTCTTCTGCCGCGGTCGCCACAAGATCCACTTCTTTAAACTGAGACTCACTACTTTCACGAGTACTTGATGCCGAGGCCTTCGCTTGGCTTGTCGTGCTCCCCACTTGCTCAGTGGTCTGAATCACCTCTTTAATCGTGTGTTGAAGCTTGTCTAAGAACAGGTTAAACCCTTGTGACAACTGACCAATTTCGTCTTGAGATTTCACTTCCAAGCGTTGCGTTAAATCACCTTCACCAGAAGCAATATCGTTCAGTCTCTCAACCACCTGTCGAATAGGCTTAACAATGGACAGTGAAGCAAAAGCAATGATCGCTAGACCGAAAAGAATAAAGCTAATACCCGCAATCACTTCAGTCTTAATACCTTCACTTAGCTTAGTACTAATAATGGCATCCAATTGATTCGCGTCAGCAACCACACTCTCTCTTGGAATCTCAAACAGCACACCCCAAGTTTGGTTGGCGGCAACAACAGGTGCAAATGCGAGTAACCACTCACCATTCTCACTCCATTGAGTCGTGACTTCGCCACCAAAGATAAAGTCCGTCATTAGATCACTACTTGTATTGTTGCTTTGAAAACTCGAACCAACCGCAATACTTTGATCATCAGAAGCGATAACGGAACCGTCTAAGCTAACGACGTAAACCGCGCCTGCACCTTCAAACAAGCTTTGATCCGATTGAGTGACAACATTGGTTAAACCATCGAGCCTTAAGTCGATGCCCAAAAAACCAATCGCCACATCATCAACGATGATAGGCACCGAAATCGAAGACGTAAGCAGTTCTTGACCACCGCTACTCACAACTCTTGGCGTACTAATACACGTTTGTCCAGATGACAAAGGACAGAAAAAGCGTTCGCTATTGCTGTTATCACTCAATGTTGATTCTGATAACACGTTTGGAAGAACATTCTCACCATTATCTGCGACCTTCCAATAAGGAGCAAAACGCCCTCTTTCATTCGAGCCGACATAATCCGCATCGACATAATTCGCATCTTCAGCATCAAGTAAATCGGGCTTGAAGACTAGGTAAGCCCCTTGAATAGAATCAAAGTTCAAAACGGAACGACGAACCATTTCATCTAACGCAGTACGAAGCTCTTCACTTGGGGTAAAGTTTTCGTCTGCGTTGTTCTTTAGAAACTGAGCACTAGAAGCCAACATTTCTGCTCGATAAATAGCTTCATCGACATAACGTTGAGTTTCCTGAGCATTAAGCTGAGAAACGGATGCCAACAACTGTTGAGTTTTGTTAATCACTGATTCTGAGCTTTGAGATTTTATGACCTGTTGATTGCTCGTCGCGTTGTAGATCGAGAAACCAATGAGAGACAGTGACGTAATGATTAAACAACAACCTGCTAAGAGGGTTATTTTCCACTGTACTGATAGAGAGCGCATTTAATATCCTTATTTAAGCCAAAAGACTTCCATAACCGTAACCATCACATTAGTAACAAACTGCTATGCACAATGTGAATGAGTTAGACGAATAGCTTAGCGGATAATTACAGCACAAATTACGTGCATATAAAACGAAAGTTTATAGAAATGTTAATAAATCGTGTATTTTGTCTGTTATTGCTTTGATTTCAAGAGCTTTCAGCTTGTCAGACTTAGGCTTCTTTTTGCCTACGCTTCCGGTCATGAATAACGCAAATTGATTCAGAGTAATTGCAACATTTCAAGGAAGCCAATAACTCCTTTTATTTTATAACCTCAATAAATTCGGATTAGTTTTTATAATCTAAGCTATAGATTTTTATCTTGATCAACTTCACACTTTTTGGTTGCTAAGTAGATGCTCAATCTCTAATATCTCGCGCCTAGATTCCCAGGTTACTTTACTTATTTGGCTCTCCTTAATGGAACGCCAAGACTTTTTACGTCCTAATTTTTGGAGAGATACGCAAATGTCCGCCTCGTTTCCATTAGCGAAACTTACCTTTTTAATCGCTATCCTGACTGCCGTGGGTCAAATGACTCAAACGATGTACGTGCCTTCTATCGGTCATATGGCGGGTGAGTTCTTGGTTTCAGCATCTTCGCTTCAAGCTGTGATGGCGTGCTACCTGATCCCTTATGGTCTGTCGCAATTTGCATACGGTCCACTTTCTGATCGCCTAGGTCGCAAACCAATCATCGTTGTCGGTTTGATCATCTACATCATCGGTACTTTGGTGGCATTGTTTGCTCACGAATATGAATGGTTCTTAGCAGGTAGCTTTATACAAGGTTTGGGCATCGGTTGTGGTGGTGCGATGTCTCGTACATTGACTCGCGACTGTTTTGAAGGCGCAGAACTGCACCGCGCAAACAGCTTAATTAGCATGTGTGTGATTTTCTCACCATTGATGGCTCCTGTATTAGGTGGGTACTTAACAGAAGCTTTCGGTTGGCGTTCTAGCTACTTGTTCCTGGCGCTGTTTGGTATCGCAGTGGTGATCACCATGATGACGAGCATGATGGAAACTCTGCCAAAAGAACGACGCAAACATGAATCGGTTGCCAACAGCTACAAGTTCGTTCTATCTGACAAACGTTTCCAAGGTTTCTTATTGGTATTGGTCGCAACATTTGCAGGTGTAGCGGTATTTGAAGCTGCGGCAGGTGTATTGCTTGGCGGTGTACTTGGCTTGCCTGCAACCACAGTAAGCTTGTTGTTTGTATTACCCATTCCAGGTTACTTAGTCGGTGCTGGCCTATCCAGTTTCATCGCACGACGTCGCTCTGAGCGCCGCGCTCTGAATGTTGGACTAGTTGCTATCTTGGTAGGGTCTACCGTGGTGTTGATACCAGGTCTATTTGGTCAAACAACAGCATTAACTTTGATTGGTGGTGCTACGATTTACTTTTTGGGCGCTGGTATCTTATTCCCGGCGGCAACAACAGGTGCGCTTTCGCCATTCCCGTACCACGCAGGTACTGGAGGTGCGATTTTGGGTGGTATGCAAAACCTAGGTGCTGGCATCGCAACACTACTGGCCTCGTTCTTCCCAGCTCAAGACCAACTGCCGCTAGGTTGCTTGATGATTGCAATGTCATTCATCGCCATGCTTGGTTTACGTTGGGTTAATCGTAAACCTGACCATTCAAACGAAATGCCATTGGCTATCTAAAGTAAACTCTACCTCAGCTCAAACAACGAAGAGGGACAGACTGGAAAGTGTGTCCCTTTTTCATTGCACGTTTTCCCCCAGCTCACATCTACCATCGATTCCATTAAACATTACTTTGATTTATTGAAAACAATAACAGACACTTACGCTGAAAGTACCAATCCAGAATCCAATTATAAATAACATCACTGGAAGAAAACTAACCACTAAAGGATGCTGGCATTAAAACGAGTAAGGTACACAATAGGATATACAGATGCGTTTCGCTTTAACCACATTAGCCGTATCGGCCGCACTTGTCGCCGGATGCAGCAATCAAGGAATAACAACCATGGACCACAACTCTCCATCGCAACTCATCGCACATCAAACCCAAGCTCCCGTAGCTAAGAAAGCCCCTCATGCAATGACGATTCATGGTGATACCCGAATCGATGATTATTACTGGATGCGTGATGATGAGCGCCAAGACCCAGAGATCTTGCAGCATCTTGAGCAAGAGAACCAGTACGCAGAAGCCGTGCTGAAACACACTGAAGCATCACAAGAACAGTTATTTGAAGAGATCAAAGGCCGAATCGCAAAAGACGACCATTCGGTTCCAGTTCGCAAAGGCAGCTACTACTACTCGAATGAAGTCACAGGTGACAACGAATACCCAGTTCACTTGCGTGAAAATGACTTTTTAGGTACAGACAAGCAAGTCATCTTAGATGTTAATGAACTAGCAAAAGACCATGAATTTTTCAGCATTGGTGGCTTAACGATCAGCCCAAGTGAAAACTTGTTGGCCTATGGCGAAGACACGCTGAGCCGCCGTATTTACACCATCAAGATTAAAGACCTCACGACAGGTGAATACCTAAAAGATGAAATTGAAGGTGCTTCGAGCGCTATTGCATGGCAAAACGACAACCAAGCCTTTTACTACATCAAAAAAGATCCACAAACACTACTTGGTTATCAAGTTTACCGCCACGTTTTGGGCACACCTCAGACAAGCGATGAGTTAATCTACGAAGAAACCGACAGCGCTTACTACACCTCTTTGAGCAAAAGCAAAGATTGTGAACAGGTCTACATTTGGCACTCGAGTACAGAAACCAGCGGTGTTTCAGTCATAGATGCCAACAACCCAAACGCTAAAGCTGAAGCTTTCTACCCACGAGAAACGGGTATCGAGTACAGCATCGCTAAGCTAGGTGATTGGTACTACATCTACACCAACTACCAAGCGGTCAACTTCCGTTTAATGAAAGTCACAGCCGAAAAGATGCATGACCGCTCTAAATGGGTCGATGTCATTCCTGCTGACGATAACACTCAGCTTGTTGACTTCGAGTTGTTTGATGACCATCTGGTTTATGAGCAACGTACGAATGGCTTGTCTACCGTGAAAGTTCGTCAACTCTCCACGAGCAAAGAGTTCCCACTCGAATTTAACGACACTGCTTTTGCTGCTTACCTAACAAGTAACTATGAATTAGATAACTCAAAAGTTCGTGTCTATTACAGCAGCTTAACTACGCCAGGTACTTACTATGATTTCGATCTAAGTACAGGTGAATCTGAGCTAATGAAGCAGACACCCGTATTAGGTGATTTCGAAGCGGATAACTACCAATCAGAGCGAATCATGGTAACGGCTCGCGATGGTAAGCAAGTTCCTGTCTCTTTGGTTTATCGTAAAGATCTATTCAAGAAAGACGGTACCAACCCTATCTACCAATACGGCTACGGCTCTTACGGCCACACAATCGAACCAACCTTTGGCTCGGCTCGTCTCAGCTTACTTGATCGCGGATTCGTTTATGCTATCGCACATATTCGAGGTTCCGAGATGCTTGGGCGCCCTTGGTATGAGGACGGCAAAAAGCTAACCAAGCAAAACACGTTCAACGACTTTATCGATGTGACCAAAGGGCTGGTTGAAGAAGGCTACGGCGCACAAGATAAAGTGTTCGCCGTTGGTGGTTCTGCTGGCGGTCTATTGATGGGCGCAATCATCAACCAAGCACCAGAACTGTACCGTGGCATCGGAGCACATGTTCCGTTTGTAGACGTTGTCACAACCATGCTTGACGAATCGATTCCTCTCACCACCAACGAGTATGATGAATGGGGCAACCCGAACGATAAAACCTATTACGATTACATGCTAGGTTACTCACCATATGACAATGTGAAGGATCAAAGCTACCCGAACATCTTGGTAACAACAGGCCTGCATGACTCACAAGTACAATACTTTGAACCCATGAAGTGGGTTGCGAAGCTGCGTGAAATGAAAACAGACAACAACGTGCTGCTGTTCAAAACCGATATGGAAGCCGGTCACGGTGGGGCTTCCGGTCGATTTAAGCGATTAAAAGAAGACGCACTTGAATACGCGTTCTTTTTAGACTTGCTAAAGACTCAGTAGATTCTGCGCAAAAGTGAGTATTCACACCATTTTGTCGCCATTTAGGGGCGACAAAATGGCGACAGAAATTATTAAGCATGCTTAAATACTATTAATCATGAAACCCACCAAATCAGCAAGCCCTTGAAAAGCAAGCAATCACAAGGGTTTACGAGAGGTATAAAAACAAATGAAAGTAATTAGCTTCAACATCAATGGCCTTAGAGCCCGCCTTCATCAGCTTCAGGCTATTATCGATAAGCACCAACCTGATGTGATTGGTCTACAAGAGATCAAAGTGCACGATGAAGCCTTCCCACTAGCCGATGTTGAAGCTATGGGTTACAAGGTCTACTTCCACGGTCAAAAGGCTCACTACGGTGTGGCTATGCTTTGTAAGCAAGAGCCAATTTCGGTACAAAAAGGCTTTCCTACAGACAATGAAGACCATCAAAAGCGTATGATCATGGCGACGTTTGAAGATGAAAACGGTGAGAAGGTCACTGTGCTAAATGGTTACTTCCCTCAAGGCGACAACATTAAGCATGAAACCAAATACCCGTACAAGCGCCAGTTCTACAAAGACTTAATGACGTACCTGAACGATTACCACAACAAAGATGAACAAGTGATCGTAATGGGCGACATTAATATCAGCCCTACCGATATTGATATCGGCATTGGTGAACCTAATGCGAAACGTTGGTTGAAAACCGGTAAATGTTCTTTCCAACCAGAAGAACGCGAATGGTTGAAAACATTGATGGATTGGGGCTTTGTGGACAGCTTCCGTTTACTACACCCTGAAGTGAACGATCAATACTCATGGTTTGATTACCGCTCAAAAGGCTTCGTGGACAACCGCGGCCTGCGCATTGATGTGGTACTTGCGACTCAGAAGCTTGCTGACAAGTGTACTGAAGCGGGCATCGACTACGAACTACGCGGCATCGAAAAACCGTCAGATCACGCGCCAATTTGGTCGACGTTTAAGTAGTTACTTTTAGGTAACAGAACTTAGCCATATCAAGTAGCTGGTAAATCGTGTTCACTAGGCTAACCAGAAGCGAATAACGAAAGAGAGGAGTTAATATCTCCTCTCTTTTTTCTTCGTGACTCTATCTGCCATATACCTAATTAAGCGGCCAAGCGGTCGTGCCGTCAACATCTAACGGCGTCTTAGCAAATTCATCTAAGCAATAGCCTTGATTAGACGATGCAAAATATGTCAAAGGCATGTTACTTAGACTAAGAGCTGTGACTTGTTGCTTCGCTTTATCACTGAAACTGAATCCCCACATATCTAAGTATTGCTTCATATCCCTTTCTGCTACGTAGCTTAATGCGATAAGCAACCAGTCATTGTTGGTGATGCCTTCGGCTTCTTGTTTGGTGTAATCAGAAAAACCAATCGAGCCTTTACCGTTGTTCCAAAGAGTATCACTGGCTTTCAAGCGATTAAACTCGCGTTCAATCAAGTGTAAGCGCCCTAGTAAATGCCAACCTGAATTCAATACACCTTGCTGCTCAGTCAACATCATCATTTGAATGAACATACGAGCCCCCCAACTCCAACCCGTTTGATTTTGAGCCGCCATAAAAGCGTTTGGATCTGGCTGAGTTCGGCTCTGCTGTAAAAGTTGATACTGCCCTTTAAAGTCTAGGCTTTGGCAAGACGATACCTTTGTCGTGTCTTTGTAATACTTTGATTTACTAAAATACGAATAATAGTTGGTTGTTGAGTGGCCTTCCCATCCAGCGAATCTAAAACGTCCTCTTTCCAGTCCATGACCAAGCTCGTGCAAATCACCATGCCCTAGAGGATGAAAAGACCAATAAGCATCGTAAGGGTTTCCTGAACAGCCGTAACCACAGTTCGCTTGATCGGCATTCATGTGCTTCACGACATCAATGTTCGCGATTTCCCAGCCCTTTGCCTCACCGTATTGATGTACTTCAGTAATTTCATCAATCCCAGGACCTCTAAAACCTGCAAGCGCATGAGGAAAGTTATGTACATAACGCTCAGTGGCGAGTGCCATATCATGCGGCTGCGCCCAATCTGAGGCACCGATAGACTCTTTCATCTTGTCTAGTTTAGAGTGAACTTCAAATCCGGGAGTCACCAACTCAGCCCAATCAAACTTTCCTTCTTCAAGCTGCGCGACAAAGCTATCGTTGTCCGCTTTACTTCGCCAAACAGGGTGTTGGGCAACATTTTCAAAACGGAGCTCTACATCGATATCGTTGGTATCAAAATGAACTTGTAATGTCCCGCCATAGGCAGAGGTCAGGTATATCGTTTCTCCATGTTTTACGGGGTAAGTTACCGAAGTCAAAAACTTCGGCCTTGCATAGCCGTCTTTACCCGAAAACTCATGAGTCGCACCACTACGTAGTGTGTTAAGGGCAATCGACGTTGCCACTTTGTTATTATCTAATCGCGTCACTTTGATCGTCTTACCCGGTAAGGCGTATACACCCGCCGCACGGAAATTTCTCTTTGACTCTAAAGTAATATTCTTGCTGATGAGAGGGACATTCTTAAAGTTCTTGGTGCTGAAGTTCCCTAAACTCGGCTGTGCTGCATTATGTTGTCGAGTGTTGTATGTCGCGTAATCACTGTAATACGATCGAAGAAAGTCGATTCTATCTGTTACGTCTTTACCCATTGGGTACTTAACGTCTTGTCGGTAGCGATCAGCAAGTAGCAGTAACAGCTTTTCATATTCGTAGTTCTTGGATGCAAAGAGATCAATTTTTTTGCTATCAAGCGTCGTTAGGTGTGAACGAATACTGTTCGCTGCCTTATAGAACTCTTCATCCATGTTGGACTCATCTGGGCAAGATTTGTCATCACATAAATTCAAGTCAACAGTGAAACTATCGAGTTTCAGGCGCTGTAAAAGTGCTTGTTGTTTGACGATATTATCTGGCATTCGATCAATCAGTTGCGTTGAATCCCAATTTGACAGCCCTAGCCTACGCCAATAGTTATCACCAACATACGTCATATGCATTTCTGCAAATAGTGCGTTGCCTAAGTCCGTCATACCGCCATCAAGATGCAAGTACAGTACGGGAATCTTTTTGTTGAACGCCAAACGTAACCCCGTCATTACATCGTTAATTTCGTCACCATCATTTAACTTTTGAGACAAAATCAATAAATCAGGGTTGTTCGTTTCAATACATTGGCTTAATTTGCTGCCGTCACAGGCGTTATCATCATTGATAACCATCGAAGGATTGATGTTGCTCGTTAGCCAGTTTCGCGTTGCTTTGTCATCAGGAAAATAATAAGACTGATCCATCTGAGCCAAGACAACATTCTTAGGTGAACTTGTGCCTGATGCCCAACCCACCAAGTTTTTCAACCACACTTCCATTTCTGCGTTGACTGAATCCGTTGAACGTTGCTTAGTTCGAAATGGGTTACTTGCTAACGCAGCGTAACGACTACCGCTCGATGTATAACCTGCAATACCAATCGCAAGCTCTTGGTCAGTATATCCACTCTGCATCGCTTTATTGGTTTGCAGGATGACATCGTTGAAGCCGTAAGTTGGTAAGATTATCGCGGCATCGTGTGTTGGATCCCAATGAAGATTGCGCAGCGGCGTGCCGTCTGAATTTTTAGACAGAGACTGTTTAATTTGACTGTAATCAGATTTGTATTGGGCAACGAGCGTTTGGCTGGCGTCAATAAACTCATTGGCATTAGATACAAGGGATGCATCTCCGGATTCAAGCGCTTTTTGTACCGCCGTTTTACTCGGAGGTTGAGCGGAATCACTAGAACCACCACATGCAGAAAGTAGTAGAGACGACGGCAGAATTAGACACAAAGATAAGATGTTTTTTTTCATTGTTATACGACACTCAAAAAAATTGGAGCAAGTGTATCTATGGGTTTACTTAAGTCAATTGATTCGACTAATGGGTTCGTAATTTATGGAGTGAACTTAACAAATACCACTTAAACTTATTAGAACCCGAACAATTGAATTGAAATTAAAAACGGCGCTACAAGAGCGCCGTTTATCTAAGAAAATCTGTATCGTAGAGTTAACTTAACGGCCTTAGGTAAGCAAGGAAACGCTTCTCTGCGAATTTGAAAATCGCAATGATAATAAACGTTAGCGCCATGTAGAATAGACCTGCCGTTAGGAAAGACTCGAATGGAGCGTAGTAGCGAGAGTTGACCAAACGTGCAGCACCCGTTAAATCCATAATGGTTACGATACCTGCTACCGCTGAACCATGAAGCATAAAGATAACTTCGTTACTGTAAGCCGGTAATGCACGACGTAGAGCACTTGGTAAAATGATGCGGCGGTATGTCTTGGGTGTGCTCATACCATACGCCTTTGCTGCTTCAACTTCACCTTTCGGTAAGCCATTAATAGCACCACGAATGATCTCTGCAGTATATGCTGATGTGTTTAGAATAAACGCAACTAAAGCACAGAACCACGCGTTTTCCCATAGTGTATCTTTTACTGGGAAGAATTGGTCCATACCGTAGTAAATCAGGTACAACTGCACCAATAACGGCGTACCACGGAAGAAATAAATGAACGACCAAGCTGGTGCATTAATCATCATATTTGGACTGTTACGAGCGATAGCTAATGGTATGGCTACGAATAAGCCAACAATCAAAGCGACACAAACCATCCAAGCCGTTGTCCACAAACCACCAAGGTAAATCGGCAGGCTTTCAATTATCAATGAAAAGTCCATAACTACCTCGCGTGGATACTGAATTTACGTTCAACCAACTTAAGTAAGCCCGTCGAAACACTGGTGAAGAATAAGAAGATGATTGCTACCGTCATATAGAAGGTAAATGGCATTTTGGTTGAACCCGCCGCCAGAGCGCTAACACGTACCATGTCTTCAAGGCCAATAATAGAAACCAGCGCGGTAGTTTTTAGTAAAACCAACCAGTTATTACCAAACCCCGGCAGTGCGTGACGAATCATTTGCGGTAATAGAATACGACGGAACGCTAAGACAGGGCCCATTCCATAGGCCTTTGCCGCTTCCATCTCACCGCTGTCGACAGCCATTATCGCACCACGGAAGGTTTCTGCCATGTACGCGCCGAAGATGAAGCCAATGGTTAAGACGCCAGCAATAAATGGGCTGACATCAATATAATCAGGTAGGTAAGCGGTCCACTCGTGGTTAGGGTCACTCGACGTGAACCATTCATTGAGCCACTCATTGATGGAATACAAACTGTTGTTTAAAAGGATTTGTCCACCAAAGAAAATCAGCATCATCAATACGAGATCGGGTATACCTCGAATAACGGTTGTGTAGAGGGTTGCAATAGCACGAGCCCAGCGATAAGGCGCGAGTTTAGCTAAGGCACCTAGCATACCAAGAACCATAGCTAAAATTAGCGACAGTAAGGCAACTTCGATTGTAAGCACCGCCCCTTTCAGGATCGACGCTTCATATCCTTGTAAATCAAACATAATGAATTCCAACAGAACTGCGAAAAAGTTGGTAAGACAGGGAGAGGTGAGCCTCTCCCTTAAGAAGTGACGCTAGAGATTACTTACCGTATACGTCGTAGTTGAAGTATTTAGCAGCGATATCTTGGTAGATGCCTTTTTCACGTAGTGAAAGGATTGCAGCATCTAATTGCTTAGTCAGATCTTTGTCTTGCTTACGTAGAGCAATACCAAAACCTTCACCGAACCATTTAGGATCAGTTAGTGATGGACCAACAAACTCGTAGTCTTCACCACCCGCTTTGTTTAGTACACCTTCTTCTAGAGCAGATGCATCACCCAGTACAGCAGCAACACGACCGTTAGCTAGATCAAGGTAAGCTTCGTCAAATGAACCGTAACGAACGATTTCTACTGTGTCGCCGTAGTTATCTGTTAGGTACTTGTCGTGAGTTGTTGCACGTTGAACGGCAATTTTTTGACCACTTAGATCATCAAAGTTAAGGCCTGCACCTTTTTTAGCGATGAACTTGTTTGGGATAAGTGCGTATTTACCTGTGAAATCGATCTTTTTCTTGCGCTCTTCCGTGATAGACATTGCCGCAATGATCGCATCATATTTACGAGCAAGCAGAGAAGGAATAATACCATCCCAATCTTGTGCAACGATCTTACACTTCACCTGCATTTCAGTACAAAGCGCGTTAGCCATATCGACATCGAAGCCTTTCAGCGAACCGTCAGCTTCTGTCCAGCTAAATGGAGGGTAAGCACCTTCAATACCGAAACGTACTGTTTTCCATTCTTTTGCTTGAGCTACGCCCGTTGCAGCAGTTGCAGCAAGTGCCGCGACTAATAACCACTTTTTCATATCCCTACTCCTGTGATTTAGGTTTTTATGTTTTGCTAATTTTAATATTGTGTTTGTTGTTACTTATTAACTTACTTGTTGTGTTTCATTGTTGACACTGTCGCCATTTACCTTAGCAACAGCATTTCAATTCTGATTAGTAAATCGATGAGATAAATTGTTGTAATCGCTCAGATTCAGGCTCAGTAAACAGTTTAGCTGGATTGCCCTGTTCTTCCACCAAGCCTTGATGTAAGAACATCACATGATTTGATACGTCACGAGCAAAAGCCATTTCATGTGTTACCACAAGCATGGTTCTTCCTTCTTCTGCTAGATCGCGCATTACACCAAGTACTTCCCCTACTAACTCAGGATCAAGTGCCGATGTTGGTTCATCAAATAGCATTACTTCAGGATCAACCGCTAACGCTCTTGCAATCGCCGCACGCTGTTGCTGTCCGCCAGATAAATGACCCGGGTAGTAATCTTTGCGTTCATATAGCCCTACTTTCTTCAGTAGCAGCTCAGCATTTTCAATCGCTTGTGCTTTAGGTACACCTAAGACGTGAACAGGCGCTTCGATAACATTTTCGAGAACGGTCAGATGAGACCACAGGTTGAAACCCTGAAAAACCATTGCTAAGCGAGAACGGATTCGCTGTACTTGTTTTTCATTGGCAGGAACAGAAACACCTTGGCGGTTATTTTTCATTTGAATTAATTCACCATTAACCCAAATCTCGCCAGCAGTAGGTGTCTCTAAAAGGTTGATACATCTAAGGAAAGTACTTTTACCCGACCCTGAAGATCCGATAATCGATACTACATCGCCTTTATGCGCAGAAAGTGAAATTCCCTTTAAAACTTCATTTTGACCAAACGTTTTGTGTAAATCCTTTATGTCCAGCGCTGGTACATCTTTCATGCGCTTTCTCTCCCAAGTTTGTGAAAATGCAAGGTACTCCGACCTTTTCATGCGATACAAACTAGCACCACACGAAACAACATGCAACAAATTATTAACCTAATAATTGAGAATAAATAGCGATTAACTCTGACTTATTATGCAATGAATAGCGTTTTAGTCTCAATTTACTGAATGAAATGTATCAACAAGCTGTAATTGCGACTCTGACATTGTTTAAATAAAGTTAATCAAAATGAGATTCTCGTAGCTTGATACCTCACAAGAAAAACACGTTTTGTGAACTTAAAAACGGCGCTTCCGACAAAATCTAACACCCACAGTAGTACACCAAACTCACTATACGAGAACGTTATTTGAAGGTCGTTGAGTGGTTAAAACTTCATAGGCAACTAAGAGACCAGCTACTAATAGTGAAACCACTCAGTAAGTAAGAGGTATCCGGCTGATGCTATATAGAGCAAGACATGAAGAAGATAGCTAACGTCAATTTGTGAAAACTAATTACACAATTCATCAACGGTACGTTAATGAATCGCTTCGTTTTGTAGCTTTCTTTCACATAAACTCATAAAGTGATCAAGATCAATCACCCTAAAGGGTAAGCTTGTTAGACTCAGCAGCAAAGAATAAGGCATTAAAAATGCCAAACATTTCTTTTAACTTAGCTGCATAAAGCACATCAAATCCGTGCAACATAATATTAATAAGTTATAACTAAGAAATAACGCAATTACGCGAAATTTTATAATTCAATTTTAGAATTACTAACATAAAAATATGAGGAATCTATGTCAGACGTTGTGAATAATGCGAACTCTGAAGTAGAAGAGAAAAGCTATAAAGAGCTACACCGCCCTGCTTCTGAATTTGAGAGCCGCTCAGATTACTTAGATCACGAACTTCAAATCATGAAGCCTCGTCGTTTTGGCCTAAACCTTCCAGGCCGTGATTTCCGTTTTGAACTTGAAGATCTTGTTCCTGCACTTGCTGGTACCATCGGTATCATCGCGATGTACTCTGCAGTAATGATGTCTTGGGCTGATGGCCTAACTCAAGCTTGGGATCACGTAAACCTAGGTAAAGACTTCGCGATTGAAGTTGCTCGTGTAGAAATGCTGATTCCTGCACTGCTGTTCTGTATCCTTGCTTCTGGTTTCTTCAACCCGAAAGCAAACCTTGCCGGTAACCACGGCCCAATGATTCCTCTTATTGGTACCATCGCTCTCGCTGGTGCTCACCCTCTTGCATTGGCTATCCTTATCGGTGTCTTCGGTCTAATCCTAAGTTTCCTAAAAGGCGGCTCCAAGCTGGTTAACCTGACTTCGGAAGGTACCGCTGGTGGCTTGCTCATTTTCTTAGGCCTAACGGGTACCATGAGCCAAATTAACTCGATTCAAGCATGGGCGGTTGGTCTTCAATCTTCTACTGTTGAAGCGGGTAGCATGGGTTACGTTGGTTTAATCGTTCTTGCTATTACTATTGCTATCTATGCTTTCTTAGCAAAAGTGAACAAGCGTTGGTTAGCTATCCCAGTTTGTGCATTCACAGGCCTTGCTATTGCATTAGCATTGGGCGCTGGTTTCGATATCGTATTCGAAACTGAAATGGGTATCCCAAACCTAAACCCAGTTTACTGGTGGGGTTCGACTTCTGAAGGTTGGATGCTTGGCTTGCCAAACGTTGAACACTTCATCGCTTCTCTACCATTTGCAATCCTAGCGGTAGCGATGTGGTCACCAGATTTCCTAGGTCACCGTATCTTCCAAGAACTAAACTACCCTAAAAAGTCTGAAAAAGTTCTGATGGACGTTGATGACACTATGACTATGTGTTCTGTGCGTCAAATGGTAGGTACAGCGGTTGGTGGTGGTAACATCACTTCTTCTTGGGGTACTTACATGATCCCAGCAGCAATCGCGAAACGTCCAATTCCTGGCGGCGCAATCTTGCTTGGTTCTCTATGTATTATTGTTGCGATTCTTGGTTTCCCAATGGACGTTGCAGTATGGCCACCAGTGATGCGTGTTGCGCTACTTGTAGGTGTATCTCTACCTCTACTTGAAGCGGGTATGCAAATGGTTAAGGATTCAAAGGATTCTCAAGCAGCTGGTATCTGTATCTTCGGTTCAGCGGTTGTTAACCCTGTATTAGCATGGGCTCTGACTATGCTTCTTGATAACAACGGTCTAATTGGTGATAAAGAGCGTGCGAAGCGTCTATCATTTGTAGACAAGATTGTAATCCCAGTTGGCGTTTTAGTTATCTGTTTAGTAGCAATGCTTGCAGTTGGTATGCTAGAAAGTCAATATGGCCTAAAAGCTTGGCTATAATGCTCATTACTACACAAAAGTAGTATCGGGATTAAAAAAAAGTTTGGGTGGCAACCCCTGCCACTCAAATTTTTTCAACTTTTTTTGGCATTTATTGATTTAGTTTAAGGTTTACAGAAATTTTTTAGCGTAGTCTTGAATACATAGAGTAAAGACAACATATAAAAGGTAGTGACAATATATATAACCATATGACGCTCATATGCTCATATATATTGTTATTAATAAGAGTGTACTACCCTTACGAGGGGCGCTGGCTCAACAGTGTTAATGTACGTATTTTTTCTACTAAAAAGGTAGGTATGTCATGGCAGAGCAATTTGCTAAAGCTTGGGAAGATTTTGCTGCAGGTGAGTGGCAAAGCGAAGTAAACGTTCGTGATTTCATTCAAAAGAACTACACGCCATATGAAGGCGACGAGTCTTTCCTAGTTTCTGAGGGTACTGAAGCAACTAACAAGCTTTGGTCTTCGGTAATGGAAGGTATCAAACAGGAAAACGCAACTAAAGCACCTGTAGATTTCGATACTTCTGTTATCTCTACCATTACTGCTCACGATGCAGGTTACATTGAGAAAGATCTTGAGACTATCGTTGGTCTACAAACTGAGAAGCCACTAAAACGTGCAATCATCCCTAACGGTGGTGTACGTATGGTTGAAGGTTCTTGTAAAGCATACGGTGAAACTCTTGACCCAATGGTTTCAAAAATCTACTCAGAATACCGCAAAACACACAATGCTGGCGTTTTCGATATCTACACTCCTGATATCCTAAAATGTCGTAAGTCTGGTGTTCTGACTGGTCTTCCTGATGCTTACGGCCGTGGTCGTATCATTGGTGACTACCGTCGTGTTGCACTTTACGGTATCAACTTCCTAATGAAAGACAAAGCTGCTCAATTCGCTTCTCTACAAGAGCGTTTCGAGAACGGCGAAGATCTTGCTGCTACAATGCAATTGCGTGAAGAGATCTCTGAGCAACATCGTGCTCTAGGTCAAATCAAGCAAATGGCTGAGAAATACGGTTTCGATATCTCTGAGCCAGCTCAAACTGCTCAAGAAGCTATTCAGTGGACTTACTTCGGCTACCTAGCTGCGGTTAAATCTCAAAACGGTGCTGCAATGTCTCTAGGTCGTACTTCGACTTTCCTAGACATCTACATCGAGCGTGATATCGCTGCTGGCAAAATCACAGAAGACCAAGCACAAGAGATGATCGACCACTTCGTAATGAAGCTGCGTATGGTTCGTTTCCTACGTACTCCTGAGTACGATGAGCTATTCTCTGGCGACCCAATCTGGGCTACAGAGTCTATGGGTGGTATGGGTGTTGATGGTCGTACGCTAGTAACGCGTTCGAACTTCCGTTTCCTTAACTCTCTATACACTATGGGTCCTTCTCCAGAGCCAAACATCACTGTTCTTTGGTCTGAGCAACTACCTGACGGCTTCAAGCGTTTCTGTGCGAAGGTATCTATCGATACTTCTTCTATCCAGTACGAAAATGATGACCTAATGCGTCCTGACCTTGGTTCTGATGATTACGCAATCGCTTGTTGTGTATCACCAATGATCGTTGGTAAGCAAATGCAGTTCTTCGGCGCTCGTGCTAACCTTGCAAAAACTATGCTTTACGCAATCAACGGCGGCGTTGATGAGAAGCTTAAAATGCAAGTTGGCCCAGTTGGAGACAAGATCACTGACGAAGTACTTAACTACGATGACGTAATGGATCGCCTAGACACATTCATGGATTGGTTAGCTAAGCAATACGTGACAGCTCTAAACAGCATTCACTTCATGCACGACAAGTACAGCTACGAAGCGTCTCTAATGGCTCTTCATGACCGTGACGTTCGTCGTACTATGGCTTGTGGTATCGCTGGTCTGTCTGTTGCTGCTGACTCACTGTCTGCAATCAAATTCGCGACTGTTAAACCAATCCGCGACGAAGATGGCATTGCAACTGACTTCGAAATCGAAGGCGATTACCCTAAATACGGTAACAACGACTCTCGTGTAGATGATATCGCTTGTGAACTAGTTTCTACGTTCATGAACAAGATCCGTAAGCTTAAGACTTACCGTGATTCAATCCCTACACAGTCAGTTCTTACTATCACGTCTAACGTGGTATACGGTAAGAAAACAGGTAACACTCCAGACGGTCGTCGTGCTGGCGCTCCTTTCGCTCCTGGTGCAAACCCAATGCACGGTCGTGATGAGAAAGGCGCTGTAGCTTCACTAACGTCTGTAGGTAAACTACCGTTTGCTGATGCTCAAGATGGTATCTCTTACACTTTCTCTATCGTGCCAAACGCACTAGGTAAAGAAGAAGATAGCCAACGTGCTAACCTTGCAGGCCTAATGGATGGTTACTTCCACCACGAAGCTGGCATTGAAGGTGGTCAACACCTTAACGTGAACGTTCTTAACCGTGAAACTCTAGAAGACGCAGTTAAGCACCCTGAGAAATACCCTCAGCTAACGATTCGTGTTTCTGGTTACGCTGTACGCTTTAACTCTCTGACTACAGAGCAGCAAGCTGACGTAATCGCACGTACATTTACTGAGTCTCTATAAGCTCACGCTCAATAGACAGTAAAAACTATTAGCCTCGCCAATGTGCGGGGCTTTTTTATATCTACCCTAAATCTCATCAATGCCCCCTCCCCTTAGAAAGATTAGATTGGCCACAAAAAGCACACTCGCATTCACTTTTTTTCTACAAACCGACTCAAACTACGGTACTATTTCTGTTCATCATTTTAGAGTAACCGCTACATGAAATACCTTCGTTATTTACCACTGATTCTCCTCTCTTGTTCATCACTGGCATCTGAACGCTCTACGTTAACTTTTGCGTTAGACAACGATGGTATCTTTGGTGTCGACCAAGACTATACCAACGGTTTATTTCTGGGTTACACATCGTCAAGTATTACGCCATACGCTTGGGTAAAACCATTGAGCCTTTCCTATTGGGGCGCAAGCTCTTTAGATAAGTGGGAAATCACCATTGGTCACAAGATGTACACGCCTTCTGACATTGAATTAGAAAAACCATCAGCCAATGATCGTCCATACGCAGGTTACCTACATACAGAATTCAACTACATCAGCTTGAACCCACAACAAGCCCAGCGTTTTAACATCACGTTTGGTACTACAGGCGAGCGAGCACTTTCCGAAGACGCTCAAAAACTGGTTCACTCAATCACTAAATCAGACGAACCTATGGGTTGGAAGTATCAAGTTGATGATGAGTACGCAGGTAGCCTTGGTTACTTAAGTCATTTCAACCTAATGCGTAATCAAGCATTAGCGAATACTGACTTCGAGATATCTAACGTATCAGAGATCAACGTTGGTAATTTTAGAAGCGACATTTCTACTGGATTTATGTTCCGTTGGGGTACTGACTTGGGCGGCAACTTTGGCGCAGCGAACATCAGCACAGAAAACCCATTCAAAGCAGGCATGATAGGTGCTTCAAATACAGGTTGGTTTACTTACGCAGGTCTTGAAGGGCGTTACCGATTTAATGACCTGACTGTCGAAGAGGATCGTTCCGGTGTTAATGATTATGCAAAGAAAAATGACAAAGATCCTGCGATCTACGATGTGACTTTAGAAAACATTCAAGCGACAGCCGTACTTGGTGTTGCTTGGTATAACCGATACGTTGGTGCTTCTTTCGCACTTACCGCAAAAACACCCGATTACCAAGAAGCAACAAAGTCAGTGTACGGTACTGGTGGCATCACTATGTTTGCTTTCTTCTAGCCATAGAAAAGGCTTTCACCGCCTGCTTTTCAAGTTAAATAAAGGCAATCATCTTCACAGGTGATTGCCTTTATTTTTAAAGACCTAGTTACTATTTGACCCTATTTTATGTACCGTTTTTGTAATAAAATAAACGGTATAAATTCCTATACGAGAATAGCTCATGTCTACAACTGGTCGCATTCACTCATTCGAATCTTGTGGTACTGTCGATGGCCCTGGTATCCGCTTTATTGTGTTTCTTCAAGGCTGCTTAATGCGTTGTATGTACTGCCATAATCGCGATACATGGGATCTTCATGACGGAAAGGAAGTAACGGTCGAAGAGATCATTAACGAAGCAAAATCATACCGTCATTTCATGAAAGCCTCTGGCGGTGGTATCACCTGTTCAGGTGGCGAAGCGATGCTACAACCTGAGTTTGTTCGTGATTTTTTCCGCGCGGCTCAAGCTGAAGGCATCCACACTTGTCTTGATACTAATGGCTATATTCGTAAACACACTGAAGTGGTCGATGAAGTACTAGAAGCCTCTGATCTGGTAATGCTGGATCTTAAACATATGCGAGATGAAATTCACCACGATTTCATTGGTGTATCCAACCGACGTACTCTGGATTTTGCACGCTACCTACACAAAATAGGTAAGAAGACGTGGATTCGTTATGTGATTGTTCCTGGCTACACAGATACGCCAGAAGATGCGCATCTTCTGGGTGAATTCATTAAGGACATGGATAACATCGAAAAAGTAGAACTGCTTCCATACCACAAGCTAGGTGCTCATAAGTGGGAAGCATTGGGTCACGACTACCCTCTTGAAGGTACAAATCCGCCAAGCAAAGAAAAAATGGACGAGATTGTTGCTATCCTCAGTCAATACCATTCAAACGTAAAATACTAATTTAGACTTACGTTAATAGTGATTTCAAACGCCTCAATTTCGATTGGGGCGTTTTCTTTTTTGGTTAAAACAATCCTTTCACTTTTCTTTACAACTTTTGTTTATCAATTCAAAAAATCATATTAAATCCGTGTTGAGATCATGTTTCCACTCTTAGGAATGCTGTTACTCTTACTGCAACAAAATAATATAACATTTAGTTTTTTAGTGAGGTTCCTCCCATGGAAATGACCAATGCTCAGCGTCTAATTCTATCAAATCAATACTACCTAATGTCTCAAATGGATCCTGAGAACTCAGCTAAATACCAGCGTCTACAAACGATTGTAGAACGTGGTTACGAACTCCAAATGCGTGAGCTTAACAAAGAATTTGGTTGTTTAACTGAAGCAGAATGTCGCGAAATTATCGACATTATGGAGATGTACCATGCGATGCAAGAGTCGAATAAAATGCTTGCAGATCAAGAGCGTGCGGAAGTCGATCAACGTCGTCTACAATTCCTAGGTTTCGATATCGCTTCTGAAGCACAAATCGTACATTACGTGCGTTTCCTTGTTGACTCTGAAGGACTTTACCCTCAATTTGACAAAGCAGATCACCACTTCAATAGTCAAATGCCAATGTTAGAAAAGTACCGTCGCATGCTAACAACGTGGCGTAACTGCCCTCGTCAGTACCACCTATGTGCGACAGAGCTATCTCAAATATTTAGTGCTTAGTGCATTAGAAGATTAGCTTTAACTAGGCTTATAAAATTTCAAAAAAAGGGTTACTCATCATGAGTAACCCTTTTTTAATATTCATATATGAAGCAATAAGCCAAAGCTCCTAAAATACATAAGCGACACCGACGTTTGCGGCCATGTTAATGCCACTTTCAAGTATTGGGCTATTTTCAATATCACCTTCAAGGTTGGTATAACGAACACCACCAGCGATGGTCTTTAAAGAAATGGCATTGGCTGCTTGATATTGGAGAGTGTCGCACTTCGCAGTTGAATTCGGGCATGTAGAACTTGTTTTATTTTAAGTCAAAGATAATAAACAGTAATGGCATAACCACCGCTGAAATTACATTCCATAACATATGAGAAATAAAGACAGAAAGGCAAGCATAAATATTGCCATATCTCATCCGTACATATTCATATGTTAAAGCTAGAGCAAGTCCAGTTGCCAACACTATAATTGCGTTTATCGTAGAATTACCTAGGTGACACAAAGAAAATATAGTAGCTGAACCTAAAATTGAGAATGTTGGGCTTCCTTGTGCATGACGAAGAATCGTTTGTATAAAACATTGAAATATTAGAGTTTCAGTAAATGGTGCATCAATTAATATAAAAAACAATGCAGAAAAAATTTCATCATCACTCGTATCCAGAAGAATATTACCAAAGCCATTTAGAAGGAAATAATCTAAAAAAACAAAGATCAATGCCCATAACCATGCTAAACCGTAAACGCGAATAAAAAACTGTTTACTATTTAATTCTAACGCATCGTAAATTAAACAATTCATCCTGAAAACCAAGTTAAATCTCCATATTTAATACTCATTAAAGCTATTTAACCCATATCCCTCAGCATAAATAAAATAGCTATCAATTTTTATTGATAATAATTAATCATATTATTTCCGTACAAAACGTGACACGCAAGGCATATACACACGACTTATATGTAAAATAAGATTTCGAATGTTGTTGACATCTAGATCAAATAGGTTTCATCGAAAAGAAGGGGCTCTGGGAGGTGTTATATGAACAGGTATAAGAGAGTGGAATTAAGCCATTGAAAGAGTTCGTTCAAAAACTGAGTCCTTATCTTCACGGCATTATCGCATCGGCAAGTTCCCCGTTAAATACTTGCACATTGGAATATGGGTAAACAACAAGATAAAGCTAATCAAGTGAATGTAGCACTTATTATCTGAAATTGGGGGTATCGAGATACAGTCTACTTCTTCTTGAAGATAAAAGTGGCTTTCTCCGGAAAGCCGCTGTGAACCAATAAAAAGGGTTACTCATCATGAGTAACCCTTTTTTCTTTTCGTCTATAACGAGAAAAACAACAGCACCTAGAAGACGTATGCTACGCCAACATTCGCTGCCATATTAATACCGCTTTCAAGTATTGGGCTGTTCTCAATATCACCTTCAAGGTTGGTATATCGCACACCGCCGGTTACTCGAACATTTGGCGTCACATGGCTTTGTTGCGTAATTAAATTTAAAGATAGAACAACCCCGTTTCGCGTATTTCT